>JBBSOP010000118.1:0-11118 GCA_038259655.1 Chroococcales cyanobacterium | reverse complement strand
TCTCCTTTTCTCCCTGCTCCCTGCCCCTCTGCTTCTTCTTCCCCTGCTTCCACTGTCCCCTTCTTTACGAGATTGCTCGCCGCACTTTGTGCCAAATTAAACCAGCAGCAATCAATCCTAAACCTACTTGCCAAATAGCAGACTCCACCCAGAAAGCTAAGAACAAACAAGACACAAGACCTATCCAACCCACCCATACAGGATAGAGTCGCTCAGATGAGGGGAGTTTTAAGGCAGCTAAATTAGTCACTGCATAGTAAATCAAAACACTAAAGGCGCTAAAAGACCATGTAGTTTTGACATTGCCTAATAATACCAAAAGAGCGATCGCTCCTCCCACGACAATCACAGCCCAAGATGGAGCTGTCTGTTGTTTATTAAGTCGTGCTAAAAATCTCGGAGCATCTGAGCGCCTTCCCATTGCCAGTAAGACGCGGGATAACCCCAAAATCAAATTCAACAGCACACCCAACATTGCTGTCATCGCACCAATAGCTAAAACAAAAGCCGCACCTGAACCTGCAATGCTACGAACTGCTACTTCTAAGGGGGCTACCTTTGTCTCTCCTGTAGAATTACCCAAAACATCCAGCCCCACAGCCCCGATACCAACCGTCGCCACCGCCATATAAAGCAACATTGTCAGCAGTAGACAAACAATCATCGCCTGAGGAATCGTCTTTTGTGGGGAACGGGCTTCTTCTCCCATTGTGGCAATACGACCATAGCCTGTGTAAGCAACAAACATGAGAGCGCTAGCATGAAGTACTGCTCCGGGGGAAGTGGTAAAAAAAGGTGTCAAATTTTCGATACCCATTTCAGTAGCGCGGGGTAAACAAACAAGGATAAAAAATCCTAAAGATAGCAGTGTTACCGAGACAATTACCGTATTGACAACATTAGAACGTCGAATACCGTTCAGCACAATCAGCGTCATCACCGCCACAGGTAAGAGGGCTATAGGAATAATCCAACCAGCACTTAACCCTAAAATATTTAATAAGTAACCAGCAAAACCCAAGGCCGCGGTAGCAGCAGAAGCAGTCTTTGCTACCAAAAACATCCAACCTGCTGTAAAACCAAATGCAGGGGTGAGATATTTATAGCCATATTCATAAGTACCACCGCTGACCGCATGATTAGCAGCCAACTGAGCGCTGTTTAATCCATTACAAGTAGCAACGATCGCGCCAATTGCTACTGCTAAAATAACCGCAGACCCAGCAATACCTGTAGCAATACCAATACTGACAAATACACCCGTGCCGATAATCGAACCCAATCCCATCAGGGTAGCACCAAAAACCCCTAACTCTCTCTGTAATTGGGGCGGTGAGTTGGTAGCGGACATCTTTGATCTCCTTGTTTTAGATGATTTAAGATGTAGGTTTCATAATTTTGCATAAGTCTTGTCTTACTCTCTGCGTCTCTGCGCGGCAGTCGCTACAAGTCGGCGGCACTTCTTTCAAGTCGGCAAAGCCGCCCAACGCGCTGCCTTGCCTCTGCGTGATAAAAATCAATATTTCCACCCAGCAACGCCAAAAGAAGGATCTGCATTTATTTACTGCTGATAATATAGCGCTGATTTATACAAAACTTGTTCTTGATGAGTTTCTAAAGTGCAGTCAGATAAAGGATAAGTAACACAAGTCACAACATAACCCGCTTTAACTTCATCTGGACGCAGAAATTTTTGCTCACTTTGATCAACTTCACCATCGACAAGTTTAGCAATACAAGCGGAACATTCACCTTGCTTACACCCAGATGGTAAGCGAATACCAACTTCTTCGGCTATGTCGAGAATATATTGATCATCGGGTACTGCAATAGTACGATCTAATCCTGTTGCCGGATTCAGGAGTCGAACTTGATAAACTGTCATAGTGAACTACCTACACTAGCTCCTTGTATTTTTCTTAGTGTCTTAGTGGTTAAAAAATTTTATTGTTTAAGTGCTTTCATCGACAAACTAACCCGCTTTAATTTCTCATTGACTTCTAGCACTCTTACTTTCACAACCTGTCCGACCTTGACAATTTTTTGAGGATCATCTACAAATATGTCAGCTAGTTGGGAGATATGCACTAAACCATCTTGATGCACACCGATATCTACAAATGCCCCGAAATTGGCAACATTTGTGACAATTCCTTCTAATTCCATTCCCACCTGTAAGTCGGTGATTTCCTTAATTCCCTCTTTAAAGGTTGCATATTTAAATTCAGCACGGGGATCTCTACCTGGTTTTTCCAGTTCGCTGAGAATATCGCGCAATGTCGGTTCGCCAACGTTATCAGTAACGTATTTCTTCAAATTTGTCTTTTTGAGTTTTTCGGCAATTTGCGTTACCTGATTTAACGCTACATTCAAATCAGAGGCGATCGCTTCTACTACTGAGTAACTTTCGGGATGAACTGCTGTATTATCTAAAGGGTTCTCACCACCACGAATGCGAAGAAAACCCGCAGCTTGTTCAAACGCTTTTGGTCCTAACTTGGCTACCTTCAAAAGTTGTCGGCGATTTTTAAAGGCTCCGTGCTGGTTGCGATAGGCGACAATGTTATTGGCAACTGCTGCGGTAATCCCAGAAACAAAAGTTAAAAGTTCCTTAGAGGCGGTATTTAAATCTACCCCAACATAGTTAACACAACTTTCTACAGTTTCATCTAACTTCTTTTTTAGCAACTTTTGATCGACATCGTGTTGGTATTGTCCTACACCAATTGATTTGGGGTCAATTTTCACAAGTTCCGCTAAAGGATCTTGCAAACGGCGACCGATACTAATTGCGCCCCGCACAGTAATATCTAAATCAGGAAACTCTTCTAGTGCCACTTTACTAGCAGAATATATAGATGCACCAGACTCATTTACCATTACTTTAATTGGTTTACGGTCTACTGCTTGTAATACTTGCAAGACAAATTCATCTGTTTCACGGGAAGCTGTCCCGTTACCAATAGCAATTAATTCAACCTGATATTTTTGAATGAGATTCTGAATAGTTTGTGCCGCTTTAATGCGTTGCTCGGCAGCTTGGTGAGGAAACACCGCCTGATATTCTAAGAATTTCCCAGTTTGATCAAGTACAGCAACTTTGCAGCCAGTTCTAAATCCAGGATCTATTGCCAATGTGGGTTTCATCCCCGCTGGTGCTGATAGCAACAACTCTCGCATATTAGCTTCAAATGTCTTGATGGATTCAATATCTGCGTAGGTTTTCTTTTGGGAAATTACTTCTGTGATCAAAGAAACTTTCATTAAACGATTAAAGGCATCCTTGAGCATTGCTTGATAAAAATCACGAATGCTGCGGATTTTTGTGTTAATTTCTTGGGATTCTAAATACGAAAGTACTATGTCTTCATCAAAGGCAATTTCAAAATTTAATACTTTTTCAGTTTCGCCCCGACACAAAGCCAGCATATTATGAGGTGCAATATTCCTCACCTTAATCTGATAGTTACGATACATCTCAAACTTGGTTGTCCCTTCAGGATAATCATCTTTGATGCGAGAGACGAATACCCCATCTTCTAGCAGATAATCTCGGATATATGCACGTAGCTCTGCTTTTTCTGCCACCTCTTCCGCGAGGATGTCAGCAGCACCTTTTAAGGCTTCCTGTAGTGTTTTAACTCCCTGAGCCTCACAAATATATTTAGCTGCTTCCTCATCTAGGGAAGCCGACACAGCATTTTTGACGTTTAATGACTTGATAAAATCTGCTAGGGGTTCTAGACCTTTTTCTCTAGCGATAGTGGCGCGAGTACGTCGCTTAGTCCGATATGGTAAGTATAAATCCTCAAGTTCAGTTTTTTGTAAACAAGGTGTGATTTTCGCTTTTAGTTCATCGGTGAGTTTACCTTGTTGAGCGATCGCATTTAAAATTACCGATTTCCGTTCTTCCAGTTCTGTTAAGTAAGTATATTTATCAGCAAGATCGCGCAGTTGGACTTCATTCATCTCACTGGTACGCTCTTTGCGATAACGTGCAATAAAAGGGATTGTTGCACCCTCAGCCAAAAGTTCCAGCGCGTTTTGCACCTGATAGGGTTTAAGGTCTAGTTCAGTTGCCAGTAGTTGAGGAATGTTCAGCATTGGGGTGTTTAAGTTGAAATACTTCTAAGGGTAATATGCTAGATCGTTCTTACAGCACCAGGGTAAGCGCATCTCAAATGCTATTGACAAGCGGATTTAGGGGCATCATTATATTGGGATAAACAAGCAGCAAGAATCGTCAACATATAATTATTGTCCATAGCAGCTCGATTCGATTTTTGACGGTTACTACGCTTGAACGATTGCTCCAAATTTAATGCGTTAAGTGCAATTCGCCGCAGCAATGAAAGGTTTTGTGGAGCATGACCAGTACGGACACGACAAGCATCTTCATTGAATGTGACATCCAAAGTCCAATGTAGACTATTTTCAATACCCCAATGCAAACGGATAACTTGCCCCAGTTTACGAGCATCGCAGTCCAAACTAGTTAGATAAAACTGAACTTCACGGGTAGTTTTATTCCATAGATGTCGTACCCGCACAACCATGACTATACATTTAAGCCCTAGCCAATCCGAATGATTATGTAAAGGCGGCAGTTGAGAGATAGGAACACACCAAACTTGCCGTTTTTCGGTACGATAATGACCTTTTTCTATGCGTTCATCATAACTATTTGTAATACCTTCAAACCCAGAGCGGAAGTTTTGCTCAAACCAATCTTTAACTTGCTCGTGAAGTGTAGGATGGTTTCCCTTAAGCGATAAAACATAGTCAGCTTTTGCATTAAAAATCTGAGATGCAATTGCAGTTTGCGTACCCATTGCATCAATCGTAATAATGCATCCTGCTAGGTCTAACAATTCTAATAATGCAGGAATTGCTGTAATTTCATTCGATTTATCGGCGACTTTCACTTGTCCTAAAACAAGGCGATACTGGCTTGACCACGCACTGACTAAATGTATTGCAGATTTTCCTTGTTCTCTATCATAAGAACCTTTAAGAGTCTTACCATCAATCGGAATTACTTGTGCGCCAACTGTTTCAACTATTGACTGTACCCATCTTTGAAAGCATTGCTCAAATACTTTTGGGTTAATACGCTCAAATAGTCGTCGAAACGTATCTGCGCTGGGGATACCCCAGGATAAATCTAAAAATTCCTCCAGCCAATCGTATTTGCTCAATCCATAATTTTCCATATCTTCCCACCCTTTACCTCCTGCAATGACTGACAATATTCCAATAATTAAAATATCCGTTAACAAATGGACACGAGTTCTTTGTACACGGGGGTCTTTTATATCACTAAAAACTAATTCCATTTTTTCTGTAAGTGCAGTCGCATTCGCTATACTTAAAGCTTTTGAGGTTTTAGTTGTCAGCTTTATGGACTTGAAACCAGATGCCATAAGATTGCCCCGTCAGGTAAGATAGACACTTTGTTTATTAGCCTACTACTTAACATCTTTAATACTTAAATTGCCTCTGCCAACTTACAATTGTGCAAAATAATCTGTATTCTTCACTACAAAATTAGATGCGCTTACCCTGCTTACAGCACTAGCATCAAGTGTTAAGCTAATTTACCGAATGATTGGATCATCTTGACTCTATAGACTGTTTATTTCCATAGAGTGTTGTGACGTAAACCTTGTTAGATGTAAAATTATTCACAATTAGAAACACAGTTTCGATATATTTTTGTTGACTTTTGTCAACAATTATGCGTTTATTTCCGAGATTAGTAAAAATGCCTTTGTTTTTTTTAATTCCACTATTTACTGGTTTAGCAACTGGTTATTTGTCTAAAAAATGTAATGATGAGGTAGCTTATCTTATAGGATTGTTTACAATCATCAGTTTCGTTTTGAGCTTGGTCTTAGCCCCCTGGCAGATTCAATTTGTGCTGTTAATTTTAATTATTATCAGCACTAATAGACTATTAAGGTAGTAATTATTACAACTTATGAAAGATACGAGAAAAATCGGGAGCCAGTCCATGATAGCAATTACCACGCACTGATTTATTCTCAATCTCAAACTACCAAAAGCGAAATTATATACAGATATTCGGCTTCGTAAATGAAGCCGGAAACTTCCAAGTGATATGCAATTGAAATTAATACTCCCTAGTTGTTGAAGTTAACTTTTTGACCATTACCAACTATTCCTAACACATTCAATCGGGAAATTTTTAGGTTATCTAAAGCTTGATTTAATGCCGATGAATTTGTTTTATCCATCCTGACCACCATTAAAAGACCATCTGTATGGGGTGCTACTAAGGTTGCATCAGCTAGTCCCACTAAATGGGGGACATCATAAATTACTAGGTCAAAGGTGTTATGAAAATCTGCCATCAATCGCTTCATCTTGTCAGACGAGAGCAACTTTGTCGGATCTGGTGGTGTCGGGCCAGCAGTGATCACAGATAACTGATTCATAAAAGGTAGTCTCCGGATCACTTCTTGGGTTGGTAAGTTTGTAGAAATTAAGTTACTCAATCCCCATAAATTATTTAAATCTGATAGTGTATGAATAACTGGTTGGCGAAGATCCGCATCTACAAGTAGTACTCGTTGTCCCATCGCTGTAGCTATTTGAGCTAAATGAAAGGCAACTGTAGACTTACCATCACCAAGTGTAGCTGAACTAATCGTAATTGAGCGAATCTGGCGATCGGAACTGAGTAGTTGAATATTTGTATAGAGTACCCGTAAAGCTTCTAAAAAGTTTGGAGAATAGTGGTTGTAATCTTGATTTTGTTCAACAGTCGAACCATAATTTCCCTCAGAAACAGCATTTTGTACTGCTACTATCGAGGATTTTTGAGTAAAAATACGATTTTGACTAGTTTCAATTTGTCTATCAAATGGATTATTTCCTAACAGCGGTAACTTGCTCTTATTTTGCTGTGCATGTATATAAGCACGGTCTTGATGATTTTTAACTTGCTGTTCAAATGGAATATTTCCTAATAATGGCAATTTGACTTTATCTTTCAAGGCTTGAACACTGTGGTAGGTGTTATCCAGTTTTTCCAGTAACAAAGCAGCACCAATTCCTAAGAGGATGCTAGCTACTAATCCTACTATCAGGTTACGTTTGAGATCTGAAGCAGAAACAGGTCGTTCTGGCTTAATTGGCGGTTGAATTAATTGCCAACCTAGTTCTGTTTGTGATACTTGAATTTGCAGAGTTTCGCGGGTAGATAGAAAACGATTTAAACTCTCAGTTGCAACCTGTAATGTGCGCTGTAGTTCGGTATACTGTCGTGCCAAGATTGGCCACTGCTTACGTTTTTGTTCAAGTTTTTGTTCAGTTTTAGCGATTTCTTGGCTTTGTACTTCTAACGACTGAACTTGAGTTGCTACCTCTGCAAGTTTTACATCCAAAACGCGCTGTGCCTCTTGGCGCACCAAAGGTACCAAGCTTTCACGTTTTTCTTTCAATGCTTGGAGAGTTGGATTATCATCTTGCAAGCGAGTAGACTCTGCGGCAACCTGCACATCTAATTGCTGTAATTGAGCAAGTAATTGTTGATATAAAGGAGCATTAATCAAAACCGCTTGCCTACCATTTTTCCCCTGTAGGATTGCTAAATTGGCACGAGCTTGAGCTAATTCCTGAGTAATATTTTGCCGTTGATTAGTTAAGGCCGTGACTTGCCCAGCAATTAGCCCGGACTGTGTCTCTGGATCAACAAAGTCATAGTTTTGCCGGAACATTTGTAACTGTTTTTGTAATTGATCAACTCGACTTTGTATAGATGGCAGTTCTTTATTAACAAACCTAATTCCTTGACGCAACTTGGTTTGCCTTTTTGCTTGGCTGTAGTCTATGTAATCCTTAGCAATTCTATCTAGTACGGCTTTAACTTTATTAGGATTGTTACTGCGATAGCGTACTTCTATAATCTTGGTTCCCTCTAACTGATAAATAGTCAGAGAATTAGAATTAATTAAAGAATCATAACTAATATCTGGATAGGAAACTTGCAACGTCCTAATAATACTTCCCATCAGTGCAGGACTCTTGAGAACTTGAATTTGGGTCTCGTAATCTAGACCAGATGTGCCTGAATTGCCTGAGCTATTATCTTTAACAACGTCTGTAGCTTTGGCATCATCGGTTACAGGTTCCACTAAGAGTTGAAAATTACTTTCATATTCTGGTGGTTTTTGGTTTAGTGTCAAATTGATCACTACCGTTGTCATCATAGTGATAGTTACCCCTATAATAACTAGCGATCGTCTTCGTAAAACACCCAGAAAATCTTGAACACTCCAGTCGTCGCCTTGTCCTTCAGCAAACGGAATAGGTTGGGTCTGAGATAATGAAGGTATGGAGTGACTACTGCTATCAGAACTTGAGGAGTTAAAAGAATAGTTTTCCATTATTTGTATTTATTAAAATTTAATAATAGTCTGCGTAATATTTGCATCCTTTAAATCATTACTCGTCTTTATTTAAGCTGACAAGACTTACTGTATGAGTTTTAACACTTATTTTCTGCCATTCTGATTATGCACATTAGTTTAACAGTTTTTAAAGCTAAAGTGTGGTAGCTTTAAGAATCAGTATTTAAAACAAGCAGCTAATTAACATCTATATTCTTACTTTCAGTGGTAGATGGTTGAAAGCTACTTAAAATAGGGAGTTCTCTATAAATATAGATTTAAGTATAACCAATGAAATCTACTTAACCATTACATTACTTAATGCATCTCAGGATGCATCAAGTAGCGCTTTTAATGAGCAAACAAAGATCTATAATTACATTTGTTAAAAACATAGATGAAGAGTCGAGCTATTAGTAATTATTATGCCTAAGAAAATATACAGTGTAAAATACCTACCTTATGAAGATTCAGTTTAAAGTTATTTAAACAACATAAATTTTCCGTAAAGTATAATACTCAACTTTTAAACATGATATTCTAGGAGTCGGAATCACAATGTAATAAAAGAATGCCTATACTCAAGAGTAATCTAGTAAACTTAATCAATATCAATAGTAAAAGCACAGTTAGTTTAAATCTATGACAGTGAATTCCGAAGTTATCATCCAAACAGTAGGGCTGATTTAAAAGCAGTGTATTTTCTATCACAGGCTCTTTGGTGGACATACAATTAAAATTCTTCAAAATCTTGGAAAGCGGCTTGCTGTAGTTAAGGTTACATCCCTGTCAGAAAACTGTAGGTCGTTAATCAGACTTCTCTTTATTCCTTGTTGTGTTCCTGTGTTTGATAAAAGCGTGTTTGTAAATATTTTTACGTATTACTAAGAGAAGCCCGTCTGTAAACTTTCTACCTGCGTATCTCAGAAAAGTGCATCTACCAAGATCAAAGTGAACAAACGATTAGTGTTAATCGTCTGTATGATCAGTAATGTGTGTATGCACATGCTTCAAATCTATCAAATTTGAAGTCAAACAAATATTGTATGAGCCTAGAGCAATTTGAAAATATTTATCAATAGTTGAGAATAATTCTCATCCAAATTACTTTATTGATTTGAGAATTTAATCTGGGTTTTCAAGAAGTTTTCTAAATACTAAAGCATAGGATACATAGGATAGATCTGATGAGACTTAATCAATGGATTAATCAAAAATTATTACCATCCATTTCTACTTCTACCCCTTTAGAAGTCCAGAAAAAGAATGATATAAAAACTCGGCAATCTGTTAAATTATCTGTAATAACCCAGTTTTTTCCTCCAGACTATGCTGCTACAGGGCAATTGATTGAGGAACTCGTGAAACAATTAGGGCAGCAAGGGGTAGATATTGAGGTTTTTACAAGTCAGCCTGGATATGCGTTTAAATCTTCTTCGGCTCCAGCAGTTGAACGTCTAGACAGAATCCGAGTTCAGCGATCGCGTACTGCTCAACTCTGGCCGGGGAGGATTCGTGGTAAAGCTGTTAATGGTGTTTTATACACCTTGCGTGCTGCGCTTTACATGTTCAAAGCTTGGCGTCGCAGCAATGTAGTATTATTGACCACTGCTCCTCCATTTTTACCAGTTATTGGATATCTAGCTTATCTGTTATTTCGATTGCCTTATGTTTGTATACTCTACGATCTTTATCCAGATATTGCGATCGCCTTAGGAGTAATTCCCAAGGATAACTGGTTAGTGCGATTGTGGCGTGCAATTAATAGACAAGTTTGGCTTAATGCTAAAGGAATTGTAGTTCTTAGTCCGGCAATGAAAGAGCGAGTGGTAGCTCATTGTCCCCAAATAGCCGACAAAATTTCTGTGATTCATAGTTGGGCTAACCCTGACTTGATTCGACCCATTCCCAAGCAAGAAAACTGGTTTGCCTTGAAGCATAATCTAGTTAACACATTTACCGTACTATATTCTGGCAACATGGGTCGCTGTCATGATCTTGACACCATGCTGGAAGCTGCTAAGGAATTGCAAGATGAGCCGATTCATTTTGTGTGTATTGGTGGTGGAGCCAAACGCGATGATTTGATTGAGGAAGTGAAGCAGTTAGGACTCAGGAATTTCACTTTTCTACCATATCAAGACAAGCATGTACTGCCCTATTCTTTGACAGCTTGTGATTTATCACTCGTAAGTGTAGATGCATCAACGGAGAGTTTGGTTGTTCCTAGTAAGCTTTACTCAGCTTTAGCTTCTGGGAGGCCATTAGCTGTGATTTGTTCTCCATATTCATATCTCAGACAACTGATTTCAGAAGCTAATTGTGGCGGCACATTTGATAATGGAGACAGTCATGGTCTAGCTCAATTTATTCGTTTACTCAGTCGCGATCCCCAACTAGGGGAACGGATGGGTACAGCAGGTCGTCAATATTTGCGATCGCATTTCACTCCTAAGGTTATCTCCCAGCAATATCTTGATGTTTTAGAGCAAGCAATATTGCCTGATGAGGTAATCACTATGCCTAAAAGCCGTGTGAAATAAGCTTTCAGGAAAGTTAAAATGGCAGCAATTCTCATTTTGAAATAAATAGAGTATTAACCCCCATTTTGAAAATCAAAATATAGTACAAAGGAACTATTTTTCCGCGAGAGGAGATCAAAAAAATTCTTGGCTCGACAAATTAAGTATTTATACTTAATTTG
>JBBSOP010000117.1:0-11121 GCA_038259655.1 Chroococcales cyanobacterium | reverse complement strand
TTCTTAAGTCCTGCTGCACAGCAAATAATGGGACTTTTGCAAGCCCAGTCAGCAGGAGACTACAGCTTTACTTACCTGCAACAAAAAGTCAAATTTGCTTATAAAGGAGTCCGAGAATTATTGCGATTGGGTTTAGTAGAAAGTTACTTAGAACCTCCGCGATTAACTCGACCAAAACTGCAAAAAGCTGTCACCTTAATCAATACAATTGACCGAGATTTAACTACTCGCCAAAGAGAAATTTTAGAAGTCCTGCGACGACGTGGTGGTGAATTGTGGCAAAGTGAATTATTGCAAATTTGTCACGCTAGTTCATCTACCCTTAAGACGATGGCACAAAAAGGCTATCTAGTTATTGAAGATAGAGAAGTACTGCGAACAGAACAAAGCCAAGTATCAACCCAGGATCAACCAAAGTTTTTAAATTCCGACCAAGCTAACGCTTTGACAAGCATACAAGCATTAGATGGATTTGCTCAAGTATTGTTGCATGGGATCACTGGTTCCGGCAAAACAGAGGTATATTTGCAAGCGATCGCACCTCTAATTCAGCAAGGTAAATCTGCTTTAGTCTTAGTGCCAGAAATTGGACTTACACCCCAGTTAACAGACCGTTTTCGCGCTCGATTCGGTAGCAAAGTCAGTGTCTATCACAGCGCCCTTTCAGAAGGTGAACGTTACGACACTTGGCGACAAATGCTTACTGGAGAACCCCAGGTAGTTATCGGGACTCGTAGCGCAGTTTTTGCTCCATTACCTAGCTTGGGGTTAATTATTTTAGATGAAGAACACGACAGCAGCTTTAAACAAGATTCTCCTATCCCCACTTACCACGCCCGCACCGTCGCTCAATGGAGAGCAGAATTAGAAAATTGTCCTTTAGTATTGGGTTCGGCTACGCCTTCCTTGGAAAGTTGGGTAAGCGTGGAGAGGCAGGGGGGCAGCACTTCGGCTTCTCTGCGAGACGCTACGCGAACGCTCAGTGACCGGGGGCAGAGGGCAGGGGAAGCAGGGGAGGCAGGGGGAGAGTTTGTAACTTCTAGTTTCTCGACTCACTACTTATCATTGCCTGAACGTATCAACTCTCGCCCTCTGCCGCCAGTGGAAATAGTGGATATGCGGCAAGAATTGCAACAGGGAAATCGTTCTATATTTAGTAAGCCGCTAACAGAAGCTTTAGAACAACTGCAAGAAAGACAGCAGCAGGGAATTTTATTTATTCATCGGCGGGGACATAGCACTTTTGTCTCTTGTCGCAGTTGTGGCTATGTCTTGGAATGTCCCCATTGTGATGTTTCGCTATCTTATCACCACACCGAAGCCGGAGCGCCGCAATTATTACGCTGTCATTACTGTAATTATGGGCGATCGCATCCACAACAGTGTCCCGAATGTAGTTCCCCTTACCTGAAATTCTTTGGTAGTGGTACTCAGCGTGTTGCTCAAGAATTAGCACGACAGTTTCCGCAGTTACGTTTCATTCGCTTTGATAGCGATACCACCCGCAATAAAGGCGCACACCGTACCCTACTGACTCAGTTTGCTAACGGGGAAGCACATCTATTAGTAGGTACGCAAATGCTGACTAAAGGTTTAGATCTTCCTCAAGTAACACTTGTAGGTGTTGTCGCCGCCGATGGATTACTGCATCTTAGCGACTATCGCGCTAGTGAACGGGCATTTCAAACCTTAACGCAAGTTGCTGGCCGGGCTGGGAGAGGTGATGATCCTGGTAGAGTAATTGTGCAGACTTACACCCCGGAGCATTCAGTGATTGAGGCTGTTAAACAGCACGACTATCATTCTTTTTCTAAAGCTGAATTAGAACAACGGCAAGAATTAAATTATCCCCCTTACGGCAGGTTAATTTTATTGCGCTTGAGTAGCCTTGATCCTATTCAAGTACAGAATACAGCTCAGGCGATCGCAGTAGTATTGAGTGCTAAATCAGGCTTTGAAATTTTAGGCCCTGCACCAGCTAGTGTTGTGCGGGTGGCTAATCGTTATCGCTGGCAAATCCTGCTAAAGTTTGCCCATGATGCATTACCACAGTTACCTGATTGGGAGGAAGTGCGATTACTTTGTCACGATGCTGTTAGCTTAACAATAGATGTAGACCCGTTAAATATTATTTGACACTCCTCGCTATAAATCGACGGGGATTCTTAGTTCATTGACTTGCCTTAAAATTGTCTATCCTTGCGGCAATACTTAAACCTGACACCCATTCAATAGAACAAAGCACCGAGTCTAATTTAGACAACTCCAGTGGGCTTCATCTCCCTAAGCGTTAGAGAATCGTTTCTCTAGTTCCCGTATGCCCTATGGTACTTTGCACAACCAACAAATAGTTTTGTTTACTGGTATAGATGCGCGTTGGCATCTTAGCTATGTTTATCGTGGTGTTTTCGCTACCCACTATCCATTATTTTTTCCTAGCCAGTCGTTTTGGAGTTGGTTATCCATTTGTGCTAGCGGTTATTCTACCTGTGGCATAATCAGATTGTACCCTCAAACGTTCATATATGTCTAGGGAAAAATCAATTAAAATTAGACTATCTGAGTATGAGCTTCAACAGTTGAGACAAGAAGCCGAAAAACAAGGAGTAGGTATGTCTGATGTTCTTAGAAAGTGTATAGCTCAATTCTCAAAGCCGTCGTAGAAGGACGGGGCTTTAGACCCAATTTTTCGGTAATATGGTCAAAAAAGTAGCGATTGTTGGTGCTGGACTTTGAGCAATGATTTTTGCAGAGCGATCGCTTGTGATCAGTTGACGATAAAATAATGATTTCCAGCTAGTCGTCATTATTTAACCCAGATCAAAAACAACACTTCGACTCTTCAGCACAAGTCTGTGCATCGCTAACAACTGACCCGCGTAGCGTAAATAAAAAATGATTCCTGACAACTGAACAAATGACTAATCAAGATTCTGCTCTGATTTTAGTTGTAGATGATGACGATTTGACGCGAATGCATCTGTGCTATCTGATGAAGCAAGCAGGATATCAGGTAGCAGAGGCCAGTAACGGTTACGAAGCACTGACTATCTATAATCATCAACAGCCAGATATAGTGCTGCTGGATGCGATGATGCCAGTGATGGACGGATTTACCTGCTGCGCTCAATTACAAACGCTTCCTGTTGCTCAAAATACACCTGTGCTAATGATTACAGCTCTTGATGATCAAGAATCTGTAGAGCAAGCTTTTGCTGTGGGTGCAACTGATTTTATTACCAAGCCAATTCAATGGTCAGTGTTGCGTCAAAGAGTAAATCGTCTGCTAGCAGCTAACCGCACAATGCAGGCATTACGACAGCAAACTGAGCAAGCGCAACTGCGGGAAGCACAACTACGGATGGCACTAGAGGCAGCCCACATGGGCATCTGGAACTGGGATATCCAGACCAATAAGATTACCTGTTCGGATACCTTAGAAGCACTTTATGGCGTAGAAGAAGGCACTTTTAATGGCAATCATGCAGCTTTTCTTAACTGTGTTCATCCTCAAGAGCGTAATTTTGTCAAAGGTGCTAGTCAGCAGGCAATACAGAAAGGGGAAGATTACGATATTGAATTTCGAGTTGTTTTGCCCAATGGCAATATTCGCTGGTTAGCCAGTAAAGGAGTAGTCTTTTACAACGCTTCTGGAATGGCTATAAGAATATCGGGCGTAGATATAGATATTACCAAGCATAAACAAACAGAGGAAACGTTGGAAGTTTATGCTGACCAACAGGCAATGTTGGCAGAACTGAGTCAAATGGCACTAGCTGATGGAGATTTGACTAAACTAATGAACTCATGTGTTACCCACATTGCCCAATCTCTGAAGGTAGAATATTGCAAGATTTTAGAACTGCTGCCAGATGGCAATGCGTTACTGTTAAGGACAGGAATCGGTTGGCAATCTGGGCTAGTGGGACAAGCAATTGTCAGCAGCGGCATAAATTCACAAGCTGGCTACACCTTGCTTTCTAGAAAACCAGTTATTGTCGATGATCTCCGTACAGAGATACGATTTAATGGGCCAAAATTACTACATGACCATCAAGTAATAAGTGGCATAAGTGTTGTTATTGATAGCAAAGAATATCCTTTTGGTGTTCTAGGGGCGCATACAACTAAACAGCGCACCTTTACCAAAGATGAGGTTTATTTTCTTCAAGCCGTTACAAATATACTCGCAACAGCCATTGAGCGTCAAAGGGTTGAAGAGGCACTGAAAAAAAGTCAAGAACGGGCTTCATTGGCTGTGCGGGGAAATAATGATGGCATTTGGGACTGGAACTTAAAGACTAATGAAGTATTTTTTTCTGCACGTTGTAAGGAAATGCTTGGTTACGAAGTCTATGAAGTTGACAACAATTTAGACGAATGGCTCAACAGAATACATCCAAATGATATTACTGCGGTGAGGCAAGCGATCGCTGATCATTTGGCTAAAACTACCCCATTTTATATCAGTGAGCATCGAGTCCGATGTAAGAACGATACGTACAAATGGATTTTAGCTCGTGGTCAAGCCGTGTGGGATCAAGATGGTAATGTCATCAGGATGACAAGTTCTCATACAGATATTACAGAACGCAAATTAGCGCACGAAGAATTAGAACGACAAAACAGGCGATCGCAATTATTCGCCAATATCACTTTAAAAATTCGCCAGTCTTTACAAATCGATAAAATTCTCCAAACCAGTGTCACAGAGGTACAAAAGCTACTACACGCAGACCGTGTATTAATCTTGCGGCTCAAATCCGATTACTCTTTCATGGTGATGCAAGAAGCAGTAGTTCACGGTTTGCCTATATTTGTGGGGCAGTTAATTAAAGACCCTTGCTTTGGAGAAGATTACATTCAGCAATACCGTCAAGGAAGAATTAGCGCTATTAACGATATAGAACAAGCTAATATCCAACCTTGCCACATGGAATTACTGCAACAATTTGGTGTTAAAGCCAACCTTGTCGTGCCAATTTTCTGGAAAAATCAACTTTGGGGGCTGCTAATTGCCCATCAGTGCGCCCATCCCCGCAAGTGGACAAACTGGGAAACTGAGCTTTTGCGACAACTAGGAGATCAAATAGGTATTGCTTTAGCTCAAAGCTTCATCCTCGAAAAAGAAACTCGTCAGCGCCAAGAACTCGCTCGTTCCAACGAAGAATTACAACAATTTGCTTTTATAGCTTCCCACGATTTACAAGAACCACTGCGTAAAATTAAGACCTTCAGCGAAAGGCTGCAAACTCTATGTGGTGACTCCTTAACCGAACAGGGACATGACTATTTAGAACGGATGCACAATGCAGCCTTGAGAATGCAGAATTTGATTGAAGACTTGTTGACACTTTCCCGTGTTACTACTAAAAAACAGCCTTTTGTATTGGTAAATTTAGCACAGGTTGTACAAGAAGTATTGTCCGATTTAGAAGTATATATTCAGCAAAGTGGAGGATGTGTAGAGGTAGGTGAATTACCTATCATTAAAGCTGACCCTCTGCAAATGCACCAATTACTACAAAATCTCATCGGCAACGCTTTGAAATTCCATCGTCCGCACACACCACCTATTATCAAAGTTTATAGTCAATTTTTAAACAGTCAATCAGATCAAATTTCCGTCGATTCCGAAACGTGTCAAATTGTTGTAGAAGATAATGGAATTGGTTTTGAGGAAAAGTATATTGATCGCATCTTCAATATTTTTCAACGCTTACATGGTCGTAAAGAATACGAAGGTACAGGTATGGGTTTAGCTATCTGCCGGAAAATTGTTGAACGTCATCATGGAGAAATTACTGCACAAAGCCAACCAGGACAAGGAGCAAAATTTATTGTCATTTTGGCAGCGAACTCCCATTCTTAATTTTTCTTCCTAGAGAGGGATTATCAAAAGTCTCCAAAATAAAGTTTATTGTACAACTATATCCAGTAATTTATTGCTATTTGAAACTTAATTGTGATACTAATAACCCTTGTAAAGGAGAAAATGCAGAGTGAATAAACAGCGAACAACAGTTACAATTTTAATGGCTGATGATGATGATGATGACGGTATGCTAGTTCAAGAAGCTTTGAGAGAAAGCCAATTATCAATTGAACTGTGTATTGTCAAGAATGGTGAAGAATTGATGGATTATTTATATAATCGTGGTCGATATACTGACAAGAGTATTGCTCCACGTCCAGATTTAATTTTATTAGATTTAAACATGCCTAAAAAAGATGGTCTTGAAGCGCTTAAAGATATTAAAAATGATGCAAATCTCCGGCAAATCCCTGTAGTAGTATTAACTACCTCAGGAGCAGAAGAAAATGTTTATCATACATACGATTTAGGTGCGAATTCCTTTATTATCAAACCAGAGAAGTTTTCTTACTTAGTTGACATGATGAAGACTATAGGAAAATACTGGTTTGAAATTGTGGAACTACCGCTACAATTAGTGGGAGACAAAAATGGACAAAACCCTAATCAGAGTTCTTCTAGTTGATGATGACGAAGATGATTACATCTTAACTCGTAATTGGTTCAGTGAATTTCAGGTAGCTGGCTGTGGTTTAGATTGGGTAGATAATTATACAGCGGCCAAGGATGCGATCGCTCGTCAAAATCATGATATATATCTTGTAGATTACCGTTTAGGCATACACAACGGACTCGAACTATTACGCGAAGCAATTACCAACGGATGTTATTCTCCATTCATTTTGCTTACTGGTCAAGGAGATAGGGAAATTGACCTAGAAGCAATGAAAGCAGGAGCAGCAGATTATTTAGAAAAAAGCCAATTGACTGCACCTTTGTTAGAGCGTTCTATCCGTTACGCTATTGAACGCAAACAAACAGAACAGCAAATCCGCCAACAAGCTGCTTTACTCGATGTTGCCACCGATGCCATTTTTGTACGTGATTTAGAAAACCAAATTTTATTTTGGAACAAAGCATCTGAGCGCTTATACCGTTGTAAAAAAGAGGACGCTATAGGCAAGAAAGCACAGCATCTCTGGCATGAAGATGATTTGTCACACTTGCAATCAGCTCTCCATATTCTCATAAAAAATGGCTCATGGGAAGGAGAGTTACATCAACGAACAAAATGTGGTCAATCAATCACTGTAGAAAGCCGCTGGACATTAGTAAAAGAGTTTGGCAATAGACCACAATCTATTTTGGTTGTTAACACTGATATTACCGAAAAAAAACAACTAGAAGCCCAATTTCTCCGCGCTCAACGATTAGAAAGTATTGGCACTTTGGCAACTGGCATCGCCCACGACTTGAATAATGTCCTAGCTCCTATTCTCATGACAGCCCAACTTTTAGAGTCCCATGTACATGATGAGCGCTCCCGGCGGCTGCTGCCAATATTGATTATTAATGCGAAACGTGGAGCTAATTTAGTTAAGCAAGTACTGTCATTTACACGCGGTATTCAGGGAGAGCGTACTATCTTACAATTAAAACACTTAATCCTTGAAGTCCAGCAAATTGTTAAAGAAACCTTTCCCAAATCAATCGAAATTTCTACCCAAGTTCCGCAAAATCTGGAGACTATATCTGGTGATGCCACCCAATTGCATCAAGTATTGATGAATCTGTGTGTAAATGCTCGTGACGCTATGCCAAATAGCGGGAAATTAAAAATTTCAGCAGAAAACTTCTTGGTTGATGACAATTACGCCAAAATGAATCTTGATGCTGTGGTTGGTCTTTATATCGTAATTAATGTTACTGATACTGGAATTGGTATCCAACCAGAAATATTAGAACGGATATTTGAACCATTTTTTACTACCAAAGAACTTAACAAAGGTACTGGGCTTGGTCTTTCAACGGTACTTGGTATTGTTAAAAGCCACGGCGGTTTTATTAATGTATACAGCGAAGAAGGAAAAGGCAGCCAATTTAAAATTTATTTGCCTGCACAAGAGGCAGAGGAAGATATAGAAGAAACAGAACAGGAATTACCTCAAGGAAATGGAGAATTGATTTTAGTTGTGGATGACGAAGCTGCAATTCGAGATATTACCAAAACATCTCTAGAAAGCCATAATTACCAAGTAATTACAGCCAGTGATGGCATTGAGGCCATAGCCTTATATGCAGAACATCGCGAGCAAATATCTTTAGTTTTAACAGATATGTTAATGCCGTCTATGGATGGTATTACTACAATTCGGACATTACAAAAAATTAATCCTGATGTCAAAATTATTGCCGTTAGTGGGCTTTCAACTAGTGATAAGGTTGATACAGCTTATGAAATAGGTATCAAAGCTTTTCTACCCAAACCTTACACAACTAACCAGTTATTGCAAACTCTCAACACAGTAAAAGGGAACAAGGAATAGAGAAAACTATAGCAATCCCATTGAAGTTGTGAAAATTGAGAAGCTCAGATACCTGACTTATTTGAAGTTAGGTATCTTGTTACTTTGTTGTTTACAAATGATTTAGGACTTATAGTCTGTCCGGCACGAAGTACAACTTAAATCCTGACTTCTCCTGTCAAAGAAGGAGTAGGGGGCTATTTATTTCTATTCCTATCCTGAAGGTTGATGAAAGATAGACTTTGGTTTTGGGAATACTAGATGTATTACCAAAATAAACAGGGATTTGTTGATGTCAAAAGGTGAATCGAACCACCAGAAAAAAAATACATTTCCTATGCAAGGGTCTACAGCACACTTGAAACAAATCAGGCGCAATACGATTACCCATGAATTTGACCAAAATTCGCCCCAAGAGATGTTACTTGCACAGGAAAATGATGACCAGTTATCAGAAGCATCTCAGCTATTACGCCAGGGAATCCAACAGCAGCAAGCTGGTGAACTTTTGGCTGCATTGAAGTCGTTAAAACAATCCCTAGAGATGTTTCAGGTAGTTGCAGATGTACAACAACAAGAGCAGGCACTTTCTTGTTTAGCGCTGGTGACTTACGCTTCAGGTGATTACAAAAGTGTTATTTCTTACTGCCAACAGTGTCTAGCTTTAAAAAAAGATACCCCAGATTTAGTGATACAGATGCAAGCCTTGTCCCACTTGGGTAATGCTTATCGTCACCTGAATGACTATGAAAAAGCAGTTGAATATCTGGAGAAGTGTTTAAAAATTACTCAAAAATTGCAAGACAAGCGCAGTCAGGTTGCAGCATTAAATAATTTGGGATTAGTATATAAAGCCTCAGGTAATTTTATGCGGGCAATTGAGTATCAGGAGCAAAGCCTGAAAATTGTTCGAGAACTCCAAGACAAATGGGGTATAGAGCAGGTATTAAAGAATTTAGGTAATGCTTGGTATGCTTTAGACGATTACCCAAAAGCGATCGCTTACTATGAAAAATGTGTAAAAATATCACGCTCCCTGAATAATCTTCGCAGTGCTACCCAAGTACTCAAAAATTTAGGTAATGCTTGTTACGCCATCAATGATTATGCTAAAGCCATTATTTATTATGAGGAGCGTTTGCAACTTGCCAGGGAACTCAAAGACATACGCAGTGAAGAACAGTCCCTTGGTAGTTTAGGGGTAGCTTGTGAAGCTCTAGGTGACTATGCTAAAGCCATTATTTATTATGAAGAGCGTTTGCAACTTGCTAGAACCATCAAAGATTGTCGCATTGAAGAACAAGTCCTTGCTAGCTTAAAAGTCGCCTGTTATGCCTTGGGTGATTACGCCAAAGCAATGGAATACCAGCAGAGAACATTTACAAATAGTTAAAGTGTATTTGATCTCAAATTCACTGATAAAATGAAACTCATAAACTCAAAGCTATAGCTATATTTCACTGAGATTAAACAGCTGTTGCTGGCCGCCATATCCCAATTTTCATGAACAGCGAAATCCAACTCAGCCTCTTTAATGATGACTCTAACCCCAACCAACAAGGGCTGATTCCCACAGACTCAAAAATTCCTATTCCTCCCGGAACTTACGCCAACATGACCGAATTGGCACAGCATTGCAATCAGTGTCACCGCTGCGAATTAGGAAATACTCGTACTCATGCTGTTGTCGGACGAGGAAACTTACAAGCACCAATTATGGTGATAGGGGAAGCACCAGGTCAAAACGAGGATGAAACAGGTTTACCTTTTGTAGGTAGGTCAGGGCAACTGCTAGAGAAAATCTTAGCATCTGTGAACCTGAGTACTGAACATGATGTATACATTGCCAATATCAATAAATGCCGACCACCAAATAATCGAGTTCCCACTCCTGATGAGGTGGCAGCTTGTAAACCTTATTTATTAGAACAAATTCGCTTAGTTGACCCCAAAATCATTTTGTTAACAGGTGCAACAGCAGTCAAAAGTATAACTGGCGATAAACGGGGAATTACTAAAATTCGCGGTCAGTGGATAGAGTGGGAAGAACGTCTATGTATGCCCATTTTTCACCCTTCCTACTTACTACGTAATCCTTCTAAAGAAAAAGGTAAGCCTAAATGGTTAATGTGGCAAGATATCCAAGCAGTGCGTACCAAGCTTGATGAAATCCAGCAAAATAGTGAAAGTGCAACTTAAATTACTCATCAGTCGCAAATACAACATCTTCATAGAGCAGTTCAATAGGACATTCAAATTCAATGCTTGATAAAGTAATGATGTCTCCCTCCGTGTAAGGATAGTAAAGCCACATTCTCCCCTCTCCCCGCGAATAGCGCTCAACAGAGATTTTTTCAGAGTTAATCAAGATATACTCTTGCAGAGTATAAATTGTGAGATAGTAAGAAAATTTTTCACCTCTATCTTTGGCACTTGTGCCGGGAGAGAGAACTTCGGCAATTAATTTAGGATATTGAATAAATTTTTGAGCATTGAGGTCTTGAGGATCGCAACTGACGATAATATCAGGATAATAGTAAAGACTTTCTGGAGTGACTTGCATCTTCACATCTGACACATTTATCCGGCAACCTCTAGAGCGCAAATGGGGGCGGAGAGCAGTATATAGGTTGAGGGTAATATCATTGTGAGGAATTGTGCCGCCTGTCATGGCAAAGACTTGACCATTGACATATTCATAGCGAATGTCTTGTTGAGGTTCCCATTCAAGATATTCCTCAACAGTCATTTTTTGGGGTTGTTGGTGGATGGCTATCATTG
>JBBSOP010000116.1:0-11138 GCA_038259655.1 Chroococcales cyanobacterium | reverse complement strand
GAACTAGTATTAAAATAAACTTGAACTCGTGCTCAATTTTTTTGAGTAGACTTTGATCTGAATGTAGAAAATTATTCAGTATATATACTTAACTCGTGCAAAGTTGATTTACAATTTGTTTGCAGACATCACAATAAAACAAACGCATTTACCTGATTTTTGTTATTTATCTTTTTATTCCATCATCAATTCGGCAAAAATTAAAATTTAACTTAGAACTTGCCATGATCAAGGATGTTCAACAGATAAAAATTCTATTAGTTGATGATTGCCCCGAAGATTTACAATTCTTATCTGATATTCTCTTTACTCAAGGTTATCAACTACAAACGGTAACTTCCGGGCAATTAGCAATCGATGAAGCATTAAATCTAACACCTAACTTGATTTTACTGGATATTCTGATGTCAGAGATGAGTGGTTATGAAGTTTATCAAAAATTGAAAGCTAACCAAAATACTCAGAACATTCCGATCATTTTTCTTAGTACTATTGACCATCTCCCTAAGAATTTCAACTTTTTTCAATTAGGTGTTGATTATATTAATAAACCATTTAACTCTGAAGAAGTCTTAGTGCGCGTACAAAATCAACTGACTCTTCAAAAACTACAAAAACAGTTAAAAGATCAAAATAAACAATTAGAAACTGCACTGACACAAGTAAAATTATTAACATCAGAAACTTGCGTTGGTGAAGCTTCTTGGAGGGATTGCATTCTAGTAGAAACCGCTTTAAAAGCCAGTGAACGTAAATATCGCCACTTAGTGGAAACATCCCAAGATATCATTTGGTCGCTGGATATATCTGGACGAATTACCTTTGTGAATTGTGCTGTTAAAAGAGTTTGCGGCTACGAACCTCAAGAAATTATCGGGTGTTCTTGGTTTGATTTTATTTCACCTGAACAAGTGGCTCGTGTTCAGCAAATATTTGGATGTCTTATTAACGGAGAGCCGATTTTTCAGCATGAGATTACCTGTATAGCAAAAGATGGCCATTTACTGCATTTGATGCTGAATGCGATCGCTTTACGAAACGAAGACAATTTAATTATCGGGGCGACAGGTACAGCTAGTGATATCACAGAACACAAACGAGTTGAACAAACCCTACAAGCAAATACTATCAAGCTGCGTAATTATAATCTGGTACTAACAAAACTGGCGAAAAATCAGCTGCTGTATCAAGGCGATTTCCAAGCAACTTTAAATGCAATCACAGAAGCAGGTGCTAAAAATATAGCCGTAGAACGAGCCAGTGTCTGGCTATATGACGAAACCACTACTTATATTCAGTGTCTTGATTTATTTGAGGAGAGCCGCAATCGACACAGCGGAGGATTCTCTTTGTCAGCGTCAGACTATCCAGCTTATTTTCATGCTTTACAGCAAGATGAATTAATTGCCGCAGATGATGCTTACAGCGATCCTAGAACTCAACAATTCTCTGAATCTTATTTAACTCCATTAGGCATCACTTCTATGCTTGATATACCCATCAGATTGGGGGGGGAAACTGTAGGAGTTTTATGTTTGGAGGCGGTAGGAGTAGCTCATCCTTGGACGTTAGAAGACGAAAATTTTGCTCGTTCTTTAGGACATTTAGTATCTTTAGCCTTAGAAGCACGAGAACGCCAACGAGCAGAAGCAGCACGTCACGCCTCCGAAGAAAAGTTAGCATCAGCCTTTAGATCATCTCCTGATCCGATCGCTCTTGCCACTTTTCCAGAAACACGCTACATAGAAGTTAATGACAGTTTCTGTAGGTTGTTTGGCTATTCTCCTTCTCAAGTCATCGGTCGTATCAATAAAGAGTTGAATATTTGGGTAAACCAAGAAGAATGTACTTTCCTCGCTCAATTTCTGCAACAGAATAAAACCATTCGCAACTATGAAGTTGATGTTCGCACTGTCAGTAAAGAAGTAAAAACAGTGCTGTTTAGTGCCGAAATGATTGATATTGATGGACAACAGTACATACTAGGCACGGCTAAAGACATTACTGAACGCAAGCAAGCAGAAAACGAAAGCCGTTTGCTATTATTAACATCTCAAGCCATTACTCGCGCTATTGATGTAGACAGTGCATTAGTAACCGTCCTCCGCTTAATTTGTAATACTATTAACTGGGATTTTGGTGAAGCATGGATACCCAGTCATGATAGTACTGTTCTAGAACACAGCGGGGTCTGTTATGCCGAAGAAAGCCGTTTAGAAGCATTTTGCCCCAAAAACCAAAATTTCACTTTGGCTATGGGTGTAGGATTGCCTGGACGAGTTTTGCAGCATCGGCAGCCAGAATGGATAGAAGATGTTTCTGATGTTACGCAGCCAATTTTTTTGCGATCGCCACAAGCAGCAAAAGTAGGATTAAAAGCTAGTTTTGGTGTACCAATTCTCAGTGGTAACAAAGTATTAGCTGTTTTAGGATTTTTTAAACGTAATGCTGTACTAGTCGATCAGCGTTTGCTGTTGCTAGTAAGTGCTGTAGCTGCCCAATTAGGCGGGTTAATTCAACGTAAACTCGCAGAATCTGCCCACAGACAAAGCGAAGAACGTTTAGAGCTAGCCTTAGAAGGTAGTGATTTGGGGTTGTGGGATTGGAATCTTCGCAGTGGTAAAATCTACCACGATTGGCGGTGGCAAAAGATGCTAGGGTACACAGACCACGAAATTGCAGACAATCAACAAGCAATCGAGCAACTAATACATCCAGAAGACTTACCTACAGTTAATTCATTATTAGATTTCCATTTCCAAGGTACTAGTCTTGTCTATGAAGTAGAATTTCGGATGCGCTGTTCGTCTGGTGAATGGAAATGGATTCAGTCTCGTGGCCAGGTTGTAGAACGCGACGAAAAAGGCAAACCTTTGCGGATGACAGGTACGCACAAAGATATCACAGAACGTAAAGCCTTACAACGAGAAATAGCACTTAGAGAAGCTCGTCTCAATGCCTTTTTTAGTGGCGCACCTGTGGGTATGAATATTTTAGATAGCCAACTACGGTTTGTGCAAATTAATGAACAATTAGCAAATATTAATGGGATACCCCAAAAAGATCATATCGGCAAAACTATCTATGAAGTTTTACCTGAGATTGCGCCTATGGTTGCACCATTATGTGAGCAGGTAATGTTGACTGGTCAACCGCTTCTTAACCTAGAAATGAGTGGTTTATTACCCAAGCAGCCAGATACTTTACGTCACTTTCTAGCTTCTTATTTTCCGATTTTTGGTGAAGACGATCGCCCTTCTAATATCGGCACAGTAATCATAGAAATTAGTGATCGCAAACATGCAGAACAAAAACTGCGCCTAGCCAACGAACGCCTAGAATATTTCCTCACTTCTAGTCCTGTAGTCATTTATAGCTGCAAAACTTCCGAAGATTTTTGTACTACCTTTATCAGTGA
Source organism: Chroococcales cyanobacterium (assembly GCA_038259655.1). Lineage (GTDB taxonomy): Bacteria > Cyanobacteriota > Cyanobacteriia > Cyanobacteriales > Nostocaceae > Halotia. Next base: position 7,720 of record JBBSOP010000116.1, on the reverse strand, counting down.
TAACGTTAAGGGAATGGTTGGCTATGAAGCATCAGAATTTCTAGAAAATTCTAGTTTCTGGATGCAGCACGTCCACCCAGAAGATATGGAAAGAATCTTAGGAAAAATTTCTTCGCACCCTTGCGATCAAGAGTCTAGATCTGACGAATACCGCTTTCTACACGCTGACGGAACTTATCACTGGTTCTACGATCAAGTCAGGTTAATTCGTGACGAAGCTGGCAACCCGATCGAGTATGTTGGTTATTGGGCAGATATCAACGATCGCAAACTAGCAGAACTAGCTTTACAAGAAAGTCAGCGACGATATCAACTTTTAGCTGAAGCCTCACCAGTTTGTATCTTCCATGCCGACATGAATGGCAAAGCTTTATATTTAAATCAGCGCTGGAGTGAGATTACAGGGCTAACTTTAGAAGAATCACTGGGAAAACGTTGGGCTAATGCTCTACATCCAGATGACCGCGATCGTGTGCTTGACTTATGGTGTAAAGCGGCAGTACAGACAAAGCCATGTAAATTAGAGCATCGCTTCCTACGTCCTGATGGTACGGTTACTTGGGTAATTTCTCAAGCATTACCAGAAATTGGTGAAGATGGAGAAATTCAAGGCTATATCGGTACAATTACTGATATTACCGAAAGAAAATTGTCAGAAGAAGCCTTGCGCGAAAGTGCAGAACGAGAAAAAGCGATCGCCCAAGTCATTCAAAGGATGCGACAGACATTAGATTTAGAGACAATATTCGCGGCGACAACCCAAGAATTACGGCAAGTACTTAACTGCGATCGCGTTATTGTCTATCGCTTCAATCCCTATTGGAGTGGCGAATTTGTTGCCGAATCAGTAGGAGAAGATTGGATTTCGCTGATCGAAGCACACAATAATGACCCTAATCTCACAAAGGGAGCCTTAGAAGAGGGTCGTTGCGTTTTCAACATGTTGGATAGAGCAGATCACCAAGATGGGTACATACAAGGTGCAGGTTTTAGCTGTGTTTGTGATATCTATCAAGCCGGATTCGATTCTCGTTACATCAAACTTTTGGAGCGTTTTCAAGCAAAAGCCTATGTTATTGTCCCTATTTTACATGGAAATGAACTTTGGGGATTATTGGCAAGTTATCAAAATTCTAGTCCTCGCCAATGGAAAACCGGAGAGGTAAATATTGTAGTTCAAATTGGCAATCAATTGGGAGTTGCTTTACAGCAAGCACAATTGCTAGCCCAAACTCAAAGACAGTCACAAGCATTACAAGAAGCTGTGATTGCAGCTGATGCTGCTAACCATGCTAAAAGCGAATTTCTCGCCAACATGAGCCATGAACTGCGAACTCCACTGAATGCCATTCTCGGCTTTACCCAAATTATGAGCCGAGACAATTCCCTATCTAGGGAACATCAAGACAATCTCACAATTATCAATCGTGCTGGTGAACATCTTCTAGGCTTAATCAATGACATTCTCGAAATGTCAAAAATTGAAGCTGGTAGAACTACATTAAATATCAGCAGTTTTGACTTAGTTCGGCTTTTGGAAAATTTAGAACAGATGTTACGCTTTCGTGCTGCTTCTAAAAATCTCCAACTTATATTTGAATACGCTGCCGATATTCCCCAATATGTACAAACTGATGAAAGCCGACTACGCCAAGTATTACTCAATCTCTTAGGAAATGCGATTAAATTTACTGATATTGGTAGTGTAACGCTATATGTAAAAATGATAAATAGAGGAGAATTTTATCAATCTCTAATTTTTGAGGTACAGGATACTGGTGCTGGTATTTCCCCACAAGAAATTGACCTACTTTTTGAAGCTTTTGGACAAACTGAAACTGGACGAACCTCTCAACAGGGAACAGGATTAGGTTTAGCAATTAGCCGCAAATATGTGCAATTATTGGGAGGAGATATTAACGTTAATAGTACTTTGGGTTTGGGCAGTACATTTACCTTTGATATTCAAATCAGTTTAGCTGATTCCGGCGAAATTCAGCCAAAGCCAACTCAACACCAAGTTATTGGTTTAGCATCAGAACAAAAAGAATACCGGATCTTGGTAGTTGATGATGTGATAGATAATCGTCTAGTGCTAGTTAGACTACTAACATCCATTGGTTTTGCTGTGCGGGAGGCTGGAAATGGCCAAGAAGCGATCGCTCAATGGGTAGAATGGCAACCACACCTGATTTTCATGGATATGCGGATGCCGATTATGAATGGTTACGAAGCTACAAAAGTCATTAAAACTAGAGAAATGATCCATGAAAATAATGCCCAAACCATAATTATTGCCTTAACTGCTAATGCTTTCGAGGAACAACGAGAGGCAATGATTACAGCCGGTTGTGATGATTTGATTAACAAGCCTTTCCGAGAAGAGCAAATATTAGAAAAACTCAGTAGATATCTGGGAGTTCAATATCTTTATCAACAAGAAAGTCATCAAGTTACAAATACAGATAAACAAACTCAGACATCTGACAATTTACTACCATTATTATCTCAAATGTCAGATGAATGGGTGGCAGAAGTACATAACGCCGCAGCTCAATGTAGCGATGACCTGATTCTACAATTAATTGAGCAAATGCCTTCAGAAAATGCCAATCTCCAAAGATTTTTGACAGATTTAGCTCATAATTTCCAGTTTGAGAAAATTATGGAATTGGCAAGCACAGTTATTAATAAATAATACTGCGTCAAGTTTAAATTGATGGATAAGCAAGTTCGTAGTAAGGACTTTAGTCCTTATCTTTTAGGACTTACGCACGCTTTACTAATTCTTCTCTACGAGACGCTGCGCGTTGGCGGAAGCCTCTCGTAGAGAAGGCGCCGTGGCGGTTCGATAAATTAACGTGAGTTCGATGAACCTCTCCCCAACCCCTCTCCGACGCGGAGAGGGGCAGAAATTCACTAGTTTTGAACGAAAAAATCTTTGTTGAGAGGACTAAAGTCCTCACTACAAACCCTCAAAACTAGCTTGATAGACTGGTGGCACAAAAGTACTAATTAATTCAATTTTTTCCTCAAAATAGACAAAACTGTTGCCAAATAGCTGAATTTAATCTAAAATAAATATTACGCACACTAAGCAATTGACCAATGGTTACTTAAGGGGATAAAAAAAGAGATTTTTATGCTTGGGTGTGAAATTCTCATCAGAATCAGTCTTGAGGCAGTCTTAAACAATCACTCTATTGGGTGAAGCAGTATTAAGTTTTTTTTGCAAAAATACTACGTACATGAAATAAAAGTAGACGAAATGCATTTCCTTGAAAATTAAGCGCTCTAAATAACTATCAATCAAATTATATATATGGCAAGGAAGCTAATAATCATGAGCAATAATACTCTCAACGGACGTAAACACCAAACCCCAGTTTTAGAAAAATCAGAGATTACTGATGTAGATGCATTAGAGACAACTACAAAGCCAGAAGCGCCTGAAACCGAGGTACATCCAGAACCAGAAACACCCAAAGAGGCTGCACCGAAGAAGAAAAAACCGATTGCCTTGATTGCGGTAGTATTAGGTGTCGGTGCGATCGCCGCAGGTGGTTTTGGTTATCGTTACTGGCAGTATGCTTCTACCCATGAGCAAACAGACAATGCCACAGTTACGGGTAATGTTCACCAAGTTAGTAGCCGGATTCCAGGAACAGTTGATCAGATACTGGTAAAGGATAACCAGTTAGTCAAACCAGGACAGCTTTTAGTAGAATTAGATCCACGGGATTATCAAAGTAAGGTAAGACAAGCAACAGCCGCCTTAGAAAATGCTCAAAGTCAGGCGCAAGCAGCACAAGCAAATATTGCCTTAGCCGCCCAAACAACTACAGGTAAGACAACTCAGGCGCAGGGAGATGTCAATAGTGCTGTTGCTGCTATTTCCACAGCAAAAGCAGCAGTCAAAGAAGCGCAAGTAGGGATACCCGCAGCCCAAGCTGAAGTGAAATTAGCCCAAGCGGGTATTCCCGCAGCCCAAGCCGAGGTAGCGCAAGTCAACGCTAATTTGCAGAAAGCAAAAGCAGATTACAATCGCTATAACCAGCTGTATCAACAAGGGGCAATTGCTCGTCAGCAGTTAGATGCAGCCAAAGCAGCTTATGATGTGGCTTTAGCTCAAAAGAATGCTGCGATTCAAGGAGTAGAGCAAGCACAAGCTAAGTTAGCCTCTGCGAAGGTTGGCGTAGCGAAAGCCCAGTCTGTACTAGCGCAAGCCCAAGAAGGAATAGCCAGCGCTCAAGCTAAATTGGCAGCATCGAAAGGGGGATTGCAACAAGCTACCGCCGGCGGACAAGACACAACAGTTAAACGCAGTCAATACGAAGCAGCAAAGGCAGCAGTTGCCCAAGCAGAAGCATCTCTTAAAGACGCACAGTTACAACTTTCCTACACTCATATTACTGCTCCGAGTGCCGGACGGGTGGGTAATAAAAGAGTGGAAGTTGGCAACCGAGTACAAGCAGGAACACCATTAATGGCGATTGTCGATAACCAGAAATGGGTAGTTGCCAACTTCAAAGAAACCCAATTGGAAAATATGAAACCAGGAGAAGCGGTAGAAATCAAGCTGGATTCTTTTCCCCATCACAATTTTAGCGGTCATGTTGATAGTATTTCCCCAGCTTCCGGCGCTGAGTTTGCCCTATTACCACCAGATAATGCTACAGGTAACTTTACTAAAATCGTCCAACGCATCCCAGTGAAAATAGTTTTAGACCAAAAGAGCATTCAAGGATATGAAGCGCGGATTACTCCTGGGATGTCTGCCGAAGTTGCGGTGGAAGTTAAGTAATAAGTAACACTAAATTTAGTTGAGCGCCAAGAAGGTTAGTCAATGCGATCGCCATTAACTCAACAATGCTTAATGGCGGACGATTAACTGGCCTAGCGATCGGTTAATTTAGATTTTATCAAGATTAAAATCCCTGGAGCAATACAATGGCTGATACTGAGGCAATTAATCAGCAAGAGCAAAATTCTGCCACACCATCAAGTCGTGTATCCTTAAGAACCTGGATTGGTGTATCTGCTAGTATGCTTGGTGCATTCATGGCAGTACTAGATATTCAAATTACCAATTCTTCACTACAAGATATTCAAGCAAGTTTAGGAGCAACTTTAGAAGAAGGTTCCTGGATTTCTACTGCCTATCTCGTGGCAGAAATTATAGTAATTCCTTTGACTGGGTGGCTTTCGCGGGTTTTTTCCTTGCGACGTTATTTATTAGTTAATACTGTATTATTTCTCTTCTTTTCTGTATGCTGTGCCTGGGCGTGGAATCTCAATTCCATGATTGTTTTTCGGGCTTTACAAGGTTTTTGTGGAGGAGTTTTAATTCCTTCTGCTCTGACGATAGTATTGACAAGTTTGCCTCCAGCTAAACAATCAATTGGGCTAGCAGCATTTGCTACCAGCGCAGTTTTTGCACCATCAATTGGCCCAACATTAGGAGGTTGGTTAACGGAAAACTTCAGCTGGGAGTACAGCTTTTATATTAATTTAATACCAGGGGTCTTGATGATATCAGGTGTTTGGTATGGTATTAAGCAACAAAGACCCCAATTTAATTTATTAAAACAGGGTGACTGGTGGGGAATTTTTGCAATGGCGATTGGCTTAGGTTCCCTACAAGTTGTTTTAGAAGAAGGTAGCCGTAAAGATTGGTTTGGTTCAGCATTGATTGTACAATTAAGTGCGATCGCAGTAATTTTTCTCGCAATATTTTTCTTTATAGAATTAACTCGCAAACAACCATTTATTAATTTGCGGCTTTTACTTAACCGTAATTTTGGTTTGGCTAGTATTGTGAATGTTTCACTAGGGATAGGATTATATGGTTCGATTTATATTTTACCGTTGTATCTTGCCCAAATTCAAAAATACAATGCATTGCAAATAGGTGAAGTATTAATGTGGGCTGGTATTCCCCAACTATTTATTATTCCTTTCATTCCCAGATTAATGCAACGCATTGATGTGCGCTTTATGGTTGCAATTGGCATAGCTTTATTTGCTGTGAGTGCATTTATAAACTCTGACATGACTTACCAAACAGGATTAGATCAATTACGGTGGTCGCAAATTGTGCGAGCAATGGGACAACCGTTAATTATGGTGCCGTTGACTTCTATCGCTACTGCTGGGTTGAATCCGAAAGAAGCAGGATCGGCAAGTGGTTTATTTAATATGATGCGGAATCTAGGTGGTTCTATAGGAATTGCATCCTTAGCGACTTTATTAACTAACAGAGAGCAGTTTCACTCAAATAGATTAGGCGAAGTGGTATCTCTATTCGACCCACAAACTCAACAGCGAATTGACCAAATGACACAGTATTTTGTCAGCCGAGGAGCAGATCTGAGTACAGCTCATGACCAAGCTATTAAAGCTATTGATAATATTGTCCGTCGGGAAGCTTATGTAATGGCTTTTAATGATTGTTTTTACTTTATTGGCATTGCTTTATTACTCAGTGGACTAGCTATTTTATTCTTAAAAAAAGTGAAGGCGACGGGTGGTGCTGTTGCTCATTAAGTTTGGTTTATTACCCTTTTATTCCTCGACTTTGCCTAAATTTGAGGGGCTACGATATCCCCGACTTCTTCAAGAAGTCGGGGATCTAACTATCATAAGCTAATGGTAAAAAAATCAAGTTCTTTTCTCCCCCTGCTTCCCCTGCTCCCCCCGCCTCCCCTCCCTGCCTTCACCCGTCATTTTTGGATTGACAGACCACTAGCGGGGATGAAATTCCACTTCTTGTTCTAGAATTGTCAGATTGTAGTTACCAAAGAAATCATGACCTAGTAACCCAATACCTGCTTTTGGAGCGATCGCTACTTCAAGATTATTAGCTATAACTCCACCTACAGCAATAGAGTTGACTTTACTAGTAGGAAATTGGACTTGGCTACCATCTGCTATTTGAGCTTTCATCAGACCTGTAGTTTCGAGTTTGAGCGTACTCGCCATACCAAGAGTAATCAGAGTACCACTAGCGCCTGTATCTACAATCATCTCAAAAGTTTGCTTGTCATTAAAAGTGACATCAATTATGGGAGTTCCGCCAAGGCGGCGTTTAATTGGAACCCGAAAAACTTTGTTTTCTGAAGGCGCTGAATTTAAAGGCGCTTTTGTTTTGCTGCAAAGTTCTGTCAATCTCATAGTTTTCCCAGCGGAGTTAATCATAAAACATACTCCTGGGTCTTCAGCTGTTGCACGATGAAGAAAGGCTAAAGATATTAACGTTGGTGTTACCACTATTACACCTAGGTTACTAATTTTTATCCAACGCTTATAAGCACTCTTCATCTTATTTTGCTCTCTATACTTCCTGTTTTTGCTGATAGCTAAAATTACTAAAACTGGATGTTAATAATATAAAATACAATATTAATTTAGCCCTCTAGCTTTATAACTAAAGAACAAAAATCATTACGTTAATTTTATTTGTTTGGTGTTATTTAAAGACTTAATAGGATTTTCATAAGATGAAATATCACCTTACTAAATATATCCTAGCGGTAATTACTAATTGATAAATTGAAGATTAGATAAAGACATGATGAAACTACTTAGGGCTTGCTGATTAAAGCTGAAACCCTTGTAGAAATATTAGTTGAGGTCTATAGGTTGGGTAAAAGTGCAAGAAAATCAGGTAAAATGGCTCAAAACCCTAACATCAGTATAAAAAATGTATAGAAAAATTGAG
>JBBSOP010000115.1:0-11152 GCA_038259655.1 Chroococcales cyanobacterium | reverse complement strand
TGGATCATCAAAGGGATGAATAAAGGTCAATCCTTTTTCTTTTTCTAGTTGACGAGCGTAAGTGTATGCATCATCGTAGGTATTGCCATGTAATACAACCTCTCCCCCTCGTGTTTTAACTGCATTTACTTTGACTTGGGGTGTCGTTACCGGCATGACGATAATTGCCCGTGTTCCCAATCGATTAGCAGCTAGGGCAACTCCTTGGGCATGGTTGCCGGCAGATGCAGCAATGACACCCAGTGCCAGCACATCAGGTGGCAAGTTCACCATCTTGTTATAAGCACCACGTAACTTAAAAGAAAATACTGACTGCATATCTTCTCGCTTCAGTAGAAGCTGATTATTCAGTCTTGCAGAAAGATTTGGTGCATACTCTAATGGTGTCTCCTGGGCAACATCATATACACGGGCAGTCAGGATCTGTACCAAGTAGTCGCAATACATGGGCTTAATGGGTTAGCAAATGCCAGATGGAGTAAGATTTTACCAGTTTCTTTGTTGCGATCGCTAGGAGTTGAGATTCATTGAAAGCGGCGAGAAACCCCATCTCTTCATGGGTGGAGAGGGATAGTTGTCCCGCCGCTTGGGGCATTGGGCAAAAGACAGAAAGCACTTATGTTTCTATTCCTCAAACCCTTCCTCCTGCCTTCTGCCTCCTGGTTACTGAGTGTCTTGTACTGAGCGTTCGCGTTGCTCCCTCTCGCAGAGAAGCCGAAGTAAGTCGAAGTGATGCCTCCTGCCTAAGGCGATTCGCCGCTATAATTTTTGTGGAAGTCCACATTAATATTTGTTGCTAATGTCTGCAAATATCCAGATTTAAGCCTTTGTCTAGATTTTTACCCAGCAATTCAATATAAAATCTAAAACTTAAAATCCTAAATCAACATGGCAGACCTAACTCCCAATTCTAGTTTTAGTTTGACGTTGCGCTTGCAGATTCCCAATCGTGTAGGAATGTTGGCATCAGTAACCCAGGCGATCGCAACCAGCGGTGGTAATCTGGGTCAAATTGATTTAATCGAGCAAACCCGTAAAGAATCTATCCGCGATCTTACAGTTGATGCTGCTAGCACTGAACATGCTGAAACTATTGTGCAAGCAGTAAAAGCATTGCCAGACATTAAGCTACTGAGTGTCTACGATCGCACCTTTAATTTGCATCGTGGTGGCAAAATTAGCATTGCTAGCAGAATCCCCCTCAAAAGTGTTTCCGATCTAGCAATGGCATACACCCCAGGAGTTGGTCGGATTTGTACTGCGATCGCTCAAGATCCAGAAGAAGTTTACAATTTAACCATTAAACAAAACACCGTTGCCATTGTTACCGACGGTAGTGCTGTCTTAGGATTGGGTAATCTTGGTCCAGCTGCTGCCCTACCTGTGATGGAAGGTAAAGCAATGCTGTTTAAAGAATTTGCGGGGCTGGATGCTTTTCCCATCTGTCTTGCTACCCAAGATACAGATGAGATTGTGCAGACAGTTAAGAATCTCGCGCCAGTGTTTGGGGGTGTGAATTTAGAAGATATTGCTGCGCCTCGCTGCTTTGAAATTGAACGAAGATTGCGGCAAGAATTAGATATACCCGTTTTTCATGATGACCAACATGGTACAGCGATCGTGACTTTAGCAGCCTTGTTTAACGCCCTGAAATTAGTACATAAGTCAATGGCAGAAATACGCATCGTGATTAATGGTGCTGGGGCTGCTGGTGTGGCGATCGCTCGGTTACTTCGTAAAGCAGGGGCAGAAAAAATTTGGATGTGTGACTCCAAAGGTATTATCTCTACTAGTCGTACCGACCTCACAGAAGAGAAGCGGGAATTTGCCGTGAAAGCTCAGGGTACTTTAGGGGGGGCGATGCAAGGAGCAGATGTCTTTATTGGTGTGAGTGCGCCGGGAGTCTTAACACCAGAAATGGTGCAATCAATGGCAAAAGATCCGATTGTTTTTGCTATGGCTAATCCCATTCCCGAAATTCAGCCAGAATTAATTAGTAAAGATGTTGCTGTGATCGCTACTGGACGCAGTGATTACCCGAATCAAATTAATAACGTTCTAGCTTTTCCTGGAGTGTTCCGTGGGGCTTTAGATTGTCGGGCGCAGACAATTACCACCACCATGTATTTAGAAGCTGCAAATGCGATCGCGTCTTTAGTTAAACCTTCAGACTTGAATCGAGAACACATTATTCCTTCGGTCTTTGATGAGCGCGTCGTCACCGCTGTTGCTGCGGCTGTCCAACAAGCAGCTCGGCAAGAAGGTATTGCTCGGAGTTAAATAAAATAAGTAGAATTTTGCCCAAAATAGCTCAAAACTAAATTTAGTTTTGAGCTATTTATATAAGTCATATTCTCCCTTTGTTAACAGCAAAGGGAGAATATGTAACTAAACAGTTTGTGGACTTTGCCTATTTATTAAAAGGAGCAGCACCACCTGTAGATTATTTCCGCCGTGTTGCACTAGTGTTAGCAATTTCTTTGCTTCTCTCTGAAGTTTTGATTTAGTACCTTAAGAAAGAGCGCATATAAAAATGCCTCAACTCGCTTCAAAAAACTTAGTTTTAGGCAAGTTGCATAAGTCTTTTCCTCAACTCCCCAATTTCAAGGAGGCTAACTAACTTATGAGTTTTACCAACTTAGTGCCAGCCCTATCGGCATCTTCTTATACATCTTCTAAAACAACGTCGGCGCCACGAGGAACCACCGCCACCCCCGGAGTCACCGCCACCCCAGGAGTCACCGCCACCCCCGGAGTCACCGCCACCCCAGGAGCCTTTTTGACCTCCAGCTAGAAGCTGCTGTTCATCTGTAGATAACTCCACAAGTGAATCAAGGTTGATGATTTGCTCTGACATAATTATTTACCTCACTTACATTTCACAGGTGTTATTCACCTATGACTCTTGTTTTAAACGTTTAATTTAGTAAATTAATGATTCTTTAGTAGTAAAAAAGTAAAAAAATATTTATGTCTTTGGTATGTTTTATAAAAAATAAAAAAATCGTTTTAATGAAATATTATTTATTCTGCTGAACATTTTTTACTACATTAATTTAAATACTTATTTGGCTTTAATCATTAATTTTTTAGCTATAAATAGATAATACCCACGACGGCAAAATACCTTCGTGGGTATGAAAATATGGTTACTACATTGAGCAACAAAGTTGAGCATCAAGGAATTAAGACTATTTGCATTTATTCCGTTGAGTTAATTTCTCAAGAGAATATGGAAGACTGTCTCAACTCTCTCAAAATTTAATTAATGTTGAGTGAGTTATATGAGTTTTGTTCTTCCTATACTAACTACATCCACCAGTTTCACCACCTACACACTTAGACATTGGTGTGAATGTGATTTTGTGGCCGACATACATAGTTGCTCCACCGCAGTCGCAGCCAGATGAGCCATTCTCGCCCTTGTCTTCACCACCATTGTCGGTACTTCCACATTTACCACCAGCTAGAAACTGCTGTTCTTCTGCGGATAAATCCACAAGCAAAGGAAGTGTAATCATTTGGTTTGACATAATTATTTGCCTCACTTACATTAGTTAGATAGGTGTTGTTCACCTATGACTTAGTTATAAACATTTGGTCTGGCAAATAAATGAATCTTTAGTAGTAGAAAAAAACCAAAAATCTTTATGTCTTAGGTATTATATTAAAATAGCTAAATCGTACTATCAAAATTCAGGTTAGCTCCCTTAATTTATCTTTACAAATAGATAGCACCCACGACGGTAGAGTACCTTCATAGGTGCATAAATACGGTTGCTAAGTTGAGTAACACCGCATAAATATATTCATCAAATAGTCGCAACTATTTGCATCTTAGTAGTGATTTGACAAAAAGCTAATTGCTAACTTATAGGAATCCTATTTGAATCTTGCTAAGTATACTGAAAACTAAACATTTATTAGCTAAGCTTTTAGCCAACTTGGTTTTTCAAAAATCAAATTAGAGTCCTATATTAGCTATCGTTTTTAGCTAATACTCTCAAGGAATAATTACTAATTACAAGCGTACCTTACTGGGAAACAAAGCCCAAGATACGGACGGGAAACATTCGACCATTACTAGTGTCGGTGAGAACACCGTTGACGATTATATCGGGTCTGCTTCCTCCTTGAAATGTTTGCATCCCAGGAAATTGTCCTCCTCTAAAGAATTGTCCTCCAGCTAGAAGCTCTTGTTGTTCTGTAGATATTTCTTCAAAAAAATTAGACATCATTATCTGTTACCCCAATTTTGTGCATGATTTTTAGGTTGCACCCATGTAGATAAAAATATCTTGATGGTTGCAAAGTAATGGCTAGCTTTTTGAGTTTTACCGTTCAAAGGTTGAGTATCAAATTGTCATCAAGCAGAAGAAAGCTAAATGCTAGATATAGTACCTAGCTTTCATATCTCTATTCTGTTGATTTAATTCCTTAAATGAATATGGGAGACTGTCTCAACTCCTCAACATTTGATTTATCTTGAGTGAGTTATATGAATTTTATCCTTTTCATACTAATTACATCAAACAGTTCCACCACTTACCAGTTTCACCACCACCTACACAATAGGAAAATGGTGTTACTGTGATTTTGTAGCCGATATACATGCTTGTACTTGTTCCACCGCAGTCGCATCTGGGTGATTCATTTGTTTCTGGCTCTTTCTCTGGCTTTTGCTCTTGTTCTTGACCACCACAGTTGCTAAAATATCCAAATAATCCACCAGTTAGAAACTGCTGTTCATTTGTGGATAAATCCACAAGTAAAGGAAGTTTAATCATTTGGTTTGACATAATTATTTGCCTCACTTACATTACATAGGTGTTATTCACCTATGATTTTGTTATAAACATTTTGTTTGGAAAATAAATGATTCTTTCGTCGTAAAAAATATAAATAAAATATACCTTTGGTATTATCTTAAAATGTTTAACACAGGTCTGAATGATTAAGCATTAGTTATTGCTTGCATAAATATTTTTGCACGGTATTCATGGAAATGTAGATTTAATATTTATGAGTTTTAACTGCTAGCTATAAATAGATAGCATCCACGATGGTAAAGTACCTTCATGGATGCAAAAATATATTAAGCTCATCCCACCCCTAAAAGGGGATGGGATTTCACGTTAACTGTTGACTGATGACGATTAACAGTTAACAGTTAACAGTTAACAGTCAACAGCGGCAGGGCGGCTATCCCTCCCACCCCTTGTTCGCGTCAGCGTCTCTGAAAGAGAAGAAGTGGGCTTCCCGCCGCATTGGTGACTACATTGAGTAATGTCTTTAAAACATATTTATCAAGTAATCGAAAGAAAGTATTTACATCTTGGTAGCGATGTGACAGAAAGCTAATTGCTAACCCTATTATTTATCTTTTTGATAGAATGCCCTAAAAGAAGATTAGAGACTAACCAAACTCTCTCAAAATCTAATTTATTTTAAGGAGTTAGATGAGTGTTTTTGCCATTACTAACTACAAGCATATCTTACTGCGAAAGAAAGCCTAAGATACGGACGGGAAATGTTCGACCATTACTAGTGTCGGTAAGATCACCGTTGACGATTATATCGGGTCTGCTTCCTCCTTGAAATGTTTGCATACCAGTAGATTGTCCTCTTCCACAACATTGTCCTCCAGTTAGAAGCTCTTGTTGTTCTGTAGATAATTCCGAAAACAAATTAGACATCATGATCTGTTACCCTAATTTTGTGCATGTTTTTTAGGTAGCACCCATGCAGATAAAAATATCTTTATGGGTGCAAATTTACAGCTAACTCTTTGAGTTATACTGTGGAAAAAATGAGTATTAAGTAGTCAAAAGTAATTGCATTTACAGAAAGGGAAGAACAGAAAAATTGGCGCTAATATTAGCACTTTTATTTCTGGTCTCTATGGCATTAATTTAAAGCCTTTAGAGAATATTGAAGAATTATCAAACTTTCTCAGCAATGCTTGATATTGAGCAAGTTTTGTAAATTTTCACTTCCCCTTATTTGGTGCAAAGTTTAAGATCTTTTTAACTTCCGAACGCGAACGATGCTTCTGCTTCTAATTAGGTAAACACCAGAACCTTTACCAAACATAGAGTCAGAATCTTCGCCGTCATTAGAATCATCTTCCCAAGGCTTTGATTCACTAGATGTACCTGGTTCATCGGCTCCACCAGCTAGAAACTGTTGTTGTTCTGGGGATAAATCTGCAAGTAGTTCGGATATCATTAGAGTTGACATAAATTATTTGCCTCACTTAGGTATATAGGTGTTAATTACCTATGTTTTTATTATTAACTATTACCCTCAATTTTAAATTATTCTTTAGTTAGATAAATATAAAATATATATCATTCTTTTGACTCATGAATATCAAATAAATAATTATTTAAATTGATGCAAAATCTATAGTTCTTAAAGTATTTTAGGCTAAAAAATTTACAACATAAGTTGATATATTTATGAGTCATTTAAACAAATACAAGTATAGGTATAGAGATGTCTCTATACCTAAATACAGTTCAGTAATACTTTGTTGGGTTTCGCTGTTGCTTAACCCAACCTACTATTTTTCAAGCAAAATTTTCACAATGATAAAAACTTTAAATGCTCTCCTTGTTGCGAGAGAAAATTCTCTGGAGTACCTTGCATTTGTATCTGGCCTTTATCCAGTAGCACAATCCAATCAGCCCTATTAATAACACTAGGTCGGTGGGTGATCAAAATTGTAGTTCTGCCTTTGCGGGATTCTAAGAGCTGATCTAGTACTTGAGATTCACTAACTGGGTCTAATCCCGCAGTTGCTTCATCTAAAATTAGTATAGGTGGATCGGTGAGGATTCCTCTGGCGATCGCTAATCTTTGTCTTTGTCCCCCAGAAAGATTTGCGCCAAATTCTCCTAAGACAGTTTGATAGTTATTGGGAAGTTGACTGATAAAGCTGTCTGCATCAGCAATCTGGCAAGCTTTGACAACTTCTTCAAACGAAATGTAAGGCGTTCCTAAGCGGAAATTCTCTAAAATCGAGCGACTCCAGAAATGCGGTTCTTGGGGTACATAAACCACTTGTTGTCGCAGACAATCCAAAGAAATATCTAGGATATTATAAAAACCAATCCGAATATTACCAGAGTCTGGTTGATATAAGCCCCCTAGCAGTTTTGCCAAGGTACTTTTACCACAGCCAGATTTCCCAATTAAAGCAATAACTTGGCCTCCAGGCAGTTTGATGGAAAAATCCTCTAATAAGTCAACTCTGCCAGGATGGTGAAATGTCAGATGAGAACAACGAATATCTGCATTACCAGGAATTTGGGCAATTGGCTTTTGACTACCTCCCACCACTTCTGGTGTAGCATCAATCACTTCTAACAGCCGAGAGATAGCTGTTTGAGAGCGAAAGTATTCATCAGTTAAGCCAACTAAAGTGTCAATTAAATTCAAAACATTGATTTGTAGGGCATTAAAAGCCAGTAGTTGACCAATGCTTAATTCTCCTTGAATCACCAGGATGCTTCCCATCCCCAATAAAATAATACCGCCGATGGTGGAAAGAAAATTCGCAACGGTATTATTGATAATACCGATTTGGGTAGTGCTGAAAGTTAGATTAGCAAGGCGACCAAAACGACTTTGAAATTCATCCCAAAATTGGGGAGCAGCATTTGTAGTTTTGAGTACCTGTGCGCCTTTGAATGTTTCTACTAAAACACCTTGATTTTCAGCTCCCAAAACCAAAAGACTACGGGTCTTTTGTTGGAGGATAGGTAAAAAAGGTAGGGTGGATAGACTGATCAAAGTAGCAATAAAGATAACTGCTAGGGTCAACTTCCAGCTATAAAACAACATGAAGCTGAAAGAAATCACAGCCACAAAAAATTGGCTGGGTAAAAGAACCACAATCTGCGATACCAATTGATTAATATCATTGATATCTCGCAATCGGCTACTAATTTCGCCGCTACGGCGGGCTTCGTAGTAATTTAAGGGTAACTGAAGAATTTTTCGCCCAAACTCCAAAACTAGCCCTAATTGCAGCCGCTGACCAAAATGAGCAATCATGGTAGCTTGCAGTAATCGCAGACTACTACTGAACAAGGTCATAACCACAACAGCCAACACTACAACAGTGAGTAATTGAGTATCTCCCCGCACCAAGACATCATCTGTAAGGATTTGGATCAAGATGGGAGTACCCAGGGCGAGTATACCCAAAACAACGTTGATCATTAAAACATGAGTTAACAACCCACGATAAGGTAGAATCCGCTTAAAAAAGCGTCCTAAACCGCCCTTGGCCTCTTCTTGAGGTTGCTCATAAAAGCGGTCTGGATCTGGCTCTAGTAAGAGCATTACTCCATTCCAAGCTGTTGTTAACTCTTCTTTATTGACATAACGGATGCCTACAGCCGGATCAGCTATGACATAGTTCTTGCCCCGTTGGTCATATAAAATAACCCAGTGGTAGCCTTGCCAATGGATAATCGCTGGTAGCTGAATTTCTTTGATTCTGTCAATAACGGCTGGCGAAGCTTTAACAGCTCTGGCATTAAAACCCAGAGCCTCACATCCCCGTTTGAGACCCAACATGGTTGTTCCTAGTTGTCCAGTTCCTACTGCTTCACGGCTGCGATTGATGCTTAAAAACCGACCGTGATGTTTACAAATCGCGGCTAGACAGGCTGCTCCACAGTCTTCTTCGCTCAACTGTAAAACAGACTGATAATTTTTTTTGAATAGATTAAACATAGTTACTAGACCTATGAAATTGGTATACAAAGTCAATCAAATTTGGTCAGGTCAGCAATTATGGAATTAAAAATCGGTGATTAATTTTGCTTTGCGGAGTATGAAGTGAAGCACTGTTTCCTCACGGGAAATAATATCGGCTCGACCTTCCATACCAGGTTTGAGATCGCACTGGCGATCGCCTCTACCGACATGTAAGGTTTGCGGTTCAATCATGACTTCGTAGGTAGCCACCTGTGGGGTATTGGTTGCACTATTTGGGACAGTTGGTAAGGCATCTGGTGCAACTGTTTTGACGGTTCCTTTGAGAGTGCCGTAGTCTGGATAGGGGCAAGCAGAAACTTTCATTTGGACTTTTTGGCCTGCTTTTACCTTGTCAATATTTTGAGATGTCACCTCAGCTTTAATTAATACTGGGGCATTTAGAGGAGCAATTTGAGCAATAGCTTCACTAGGTTGTACTACTTGACCAGGGTTGCGAAGTTTGAGTTGTAGTACAGTCCCAGCGATCGGGGCGCGAATTATACTCTTATTCAGGTCATTTTCTACTTGTTGGAGGTCTTTAACGGTACTAGTAAATTGCTTTTGAAATTCTAGGCGTTGTTGGAGCAGAGTTTCTCTTTCTTTTTTCAAGGCGGCTAAGGTAGCTTCACCCCTTGCGCGTTCTTGCTTAATTTGTTCAGATGCGACTGTAACTGAAGAATTACTAGGATTAATTGCAGTTTGAGCTTTTTCTAGATTAGTTTGGGCGATCGTTAAAGCTTGGTCTTTTTCCTCTAGGAGATTTTTAGCATTCGCTTTAGCTTGTTCTAGCTTGACTTCAGCAGATATCACTGCTTGGTTTTTGTCCTCCAGAAGATTTTTAGCATTAGCTTTAGCTTGTTCTAGCTTGGCTTCAGCAGATTTTACCTCTTGTTGTTTTTCTTCATAGACATTGCGAGAAATTGCGCCCAATGCTACTATCGGCTGCAATCGTTTTCGTTGCACTTTAGCTAAGGTCAAAGCTGCTT
Source organism: Chroococcales cyanobacterium (assembly GCA_038259655.1). GTDB lineage: Bacteria > Cyanobacteriota > Cyanobacteriia > Cyanobacteriales > Nostocaceae > Halotia. The sequence goes on along the minus strand of JBBSOP010000115.1, from coordinate 1,394 downwards.
CTGCCTCTTGTACAGTTGCCGTTAAGACTTTTTCTCGCTTCAATCTATCTCGTTGCACCTTGGCTAAGGCTAAAGCTGTTTCTGCTTCTTGTACAGTTACTGTTAAGAGTTTTTCTCGCTGTAATCGGTCTTGTTGGACTTTGGCTAAGGTCAATGCTGCTTTTGCTTGGGTCATTTCAGCTAAAGCTTTAGTTTGCTGGTCTTCATAGTTGCGTTGAGTACCTCCTAACTCTGCTTGTGCAGCGATAATCGTGCGGTTAATCAGGTTTGTCTGTGCCGCTATTTGAGTATCGATTTCACCGAGTTGAGCATCAATTTGACTTAGTTGTAATTTACTTTGCTGAATACTGTTTTGTAGCTGGCTTTTTTGAGTTTGCAGACGAGAATCATCGACGTAAGCAATAACTTCCCCCTGGGTGACAACTTGATTGTTTTTAACCCCAATTTTTTCAACTGTTCCAGTAATGGCAGATTCCACAACTCGCAGTTCTCCTATCGGTCGAATAGTTGCAGGGGCTTTGACTGTAACTTTGTATTTGAGAATAGATGTAAGACTCAAACTTGCTACAAAGATACTTAGTAGAAACCCCCCACCAACGTTTATCCACTTACCTAGGTGCGGGAGAAATTCATTAGCTTCAACTGTAGGAAGCTGCTCTGGAATGGGTTCGTTTAAACGATGCCATAAATTGTTTTCTTTGCTACCTATAAAGTTCACGGTACTGTACCTTAATTATGGTTATCAATTTTTGAATAAGCTAATAAGCGTTTAAGTTGCATAAAAATAGGACTGAAGTCCTTACTACAGCAACAATCCTGTTTTGCGATCAGTTATAATCAGTAAAGGGGACTGGGAAGGGTATGCGCGACACGCAAAAGTTATCTTTCTCAAATCTCAAACGTGGATAATGCGTTGAGACCACGGAGGAAAACGCTCAAACTCCCTCAAAGTCCTCACTTACGTTGAGCGAGTAGCAATAATCTCCTCCAGTCCCCTTTTTTATATTTAAAAAAAGGATTGCAGAGCTTTACTCGCAAATTTATGATTGTTTGATGTATTGAGTTAAAGTCTTAGGTCTTAAAAGAAAAAGACAATAAGGTTCTAGCTGTGTTTAAAACTACAACTACTAACTGGTAGGTTTTCAGTTAGGGTAAAAAATCAAACGGTTAGAGAGACATCATAAATTGATGTCTCTACAGAAAATCTATCCGTCAATTACTCTTCGCACTACTAGTACAACTCTTAAATATTTGGGAATTTTTACTTAACTAAGTGTTGCCCAAATATACAAAGTTTTGTTTGCTAAAGCTAGGCTTGTGATAACTCTAGAAATAGCTTGGCTGCACATTATTCTAATTAAACGTGAGTTCGATGAACCTCTCCCCAACCCCTC
>JBBSOP010000114.1:0-11192 GCA_038259655.1 Chroococcales cyanobacterium | reverse complement strand
GTTGAGCGTCAGGGAAACTCCTTTGTGGGCGATGACGTGGCTTCTTTACTATCACGCTTCTTTTTGCTGCTGGTAAATTCCTTTTTTAGTTTATCTGCTTTGCATACTAATTAGACAATTAGGGGGTAGAATGGCGCGTAGACGCGGAGCGGCTTGTCGTCAGACATCGCTTTTTGCCGAAACCGTAACGCAATGTATCTAAAATCCAAGTCTGGAAGTCGTCAATATAAGTAAATATGACTGGCACAACTACCAGTGTCAGCAATGTAGAAGTTGTAAAACCACCCATAATTGCAATTCCCATCGGTTGGCGGACTTCAGAACCAACACCAATACCCAGCGCTAAAGGCAGAATACCAGCAATCGTCGCTAAAGAAGTCATCATAATCGGGCGCAGACGCGACACACCAGATTCAATCAATGCATGACGTTGGGTTTTACCTGCTTGCATATTAATGATTGTATAATCCACCAAAAGAATCGAGTTTTTGGTAACAATCCCCAATAACAGTACAATCCCAATCAAGGCATAAATTCCCAAGGGTTTTTGAGCAACCATCAAGGCTACTAAAGCGCCGCCTAAACAAAAAGGCAATGCTGCCATAATTGACAAGGGATGGAGAAAATTATTATACAACAAGACCAAAATTGCATAGATACACAAAACGGCTAGTGCCAGTGCGCCACCAAAGCGACTAAAAATGTCCTGCATAATTTTGGCACTACCGGAAGGTTGCTGTGCGACTTCTGGGGGCAAATTTTGCAATGCAGGTAATTTGTTAACTGCTTGTACTGCTTCTCCCAAGGAAATACCTTGTAAATTGGCTTCTACTGCAACTTGACGAGCGCGATCATAACGATTGATGTTTGCAGGGCCACTCCCAAAGCGAATATCTGCAACTGCTAATAGGGGAACCAAGCCACCATTCTGACTGGGAACTTGGAGATTTTTGAGGGTGTTGATATCTGCACGGGTTTTCGGGTCAATTTGAACGCGAATAGGAATTTGCCGATCGCTTAAATTAAACTTGGCTAAGTTAGCCTCATTATCGCCGATAGTTGCTAAAGAAGCAGTACGAGCGATCGCTTGCACGGTTACGCCTAAATCTGCTGCCCGTTGGGGATTAGGAATAACGACAATTTCTGGTTTAACTAAACTAGCGCTAGAAGACACTTCTACTAATCCAGTTAAATTTCGCATTTGCTTTTCTAGGGCATTGGCAGTTTCGTTTAAGGTTTGGGGATTTTCGCTTCTGAGGACTATTGATAAGCCTTTACGACTATCCCCTGGACTTTGGCTTTGAAAACTAATTCTAGCTCCCGGTATTTCTTCAAATAGCGGGCGCACTTGTTCTTCAAATTGTTTTTGGGAAATTTTCCGTTCTGACTTGGGTTTGAGTTGCACAGCAAGAGTCGCAGTATTGATCTCTTCTGTAGCTAACACTCGTGCAACTGTGGGATTTTGACGAATCAAATCAGTTGCTTGGCTAGCAACCTTGTTCACATCTGCCAAAGTGGAACCGGGAGGTAATTCAATTGAAACAGTAGAAATACCCAAATCGCCGTCATCAACAAAACCCTTGGGAATTAAAGGAACTAGCATCAGACTAGCAACAAAAAAAGCTAAAGCGATCGCCATTGTTGTTAATCTATGGCGTAATGCCCACTTCAGCAGTGATTTATAAGGCTGAAAGCGGCGGTGTCTAGAATCTAAAATTTGAGATTGGAGATTGAAGATTTTGCTTAGTCTTAACTTGGCTTGAGTACCACTAGGGTGTTTATGCTGCTTGTGTAATAAATAAGCTCCCATCATCGGTGTAACCATCCGGGCGACTAAAGTTGAGAAAATTGTGGAAACGGCAACGGTGACACCAAATGGTTGGAAAAATTGCCCAGGTACGCCACCGATAAAGGCAACGGGTAGAAAAACGGCAATAATTGTGGCTGAAGAGGCCATAACTGCTAATCCCACCTCGTCAGAAGAGTCAAAAGCAGCTTTCCAGGCTGATTTGCCCATAGCGATATGCCGTTCCATATTTTCAATTTCGACGACGGCATCATCTACTAAATTACCTACCGCCAGCGCCAATGCTAACAGAGTCATGTTATTGAGGGTATAACCCAAAGCTTGCTGCACAGCGAAGGTAGGAATAATCGATAGAGGCAGAGCGACGGCGGTAATTAATGTTGCTCGCCAGTCTCGTAAAAATACTAAAATTACTATTACCGCTAGAATCGAAGCCTGAATTAATTCATCAATGGTGCTTTCGTAAGATTTGCGAACAACGTCAGCTCTAGTAAAAATTAAATCCAACTTCACATCGGTAGGAAGTGTTTTTTGCAGTTGTGCTACTGCTGCTTTAACTCCTGCTTCTACTGTCACCATGACGCTACCAGTACTACGTAATACCTGGAAAGCGACTACAGGCTGATTGTTTAAACGGGCGGCTTGGCGCACATCGGCAAATTTATCTTCAACGGTTCCCAAACTCGATAAAGGTACGGAACCACCTCCAGGTAGGAGGATTTCGTAAGTTTGCAAAATATTCACACTTGCAGCACTACCAAGGGTGCGGATACTTTGTTCACTCCCACCAACTTCGGCACGTCCTCCCGGTAAATTAATATTCAATAAGCGGATTTGGTCGTTAACCTGAGTGGCAGTAATACCTAAAGACTGCAATTGATTAGGATCGAGGTTAACCCGAATTTCTCGATCAACTCCACCCACACGCTTAATTTGGGCTACTCCCTTAATTGCTAACAAAGCCCGGCTGATAGTTTGATCTACGATGTTGCTTAATTCTTCTACAGAACGCTGATCAGATTTGACTGCGTAGGTAATTACTGCACCACCAGCAAATTCCAGGCGTTGTACAATTGGATCATTGATATCCTGGGGCAAATTTTGGCGAATTTGAGCGATCGCATTACGCACATCATTAGTGGCGCGATCGCTATTTGTCCCTAAAATAAAATTAATCGTTGTCCTGGAATTACCATCGCTAACTGTGGAAATCATGTTATCGATGTTACCCAACCCCGCAACAGCATCTTCAATTTTTTTCGTCACTTGGGATTCTAGTTCTGCTGGCCCTGCTCCCGGTTGAGTAACTGTAACTGAAACTGCTGGCACATCAATATTAGGGTTAGTATCAATTCCTAAAGATATGAAGGAGAACCAACCTACTACCGTCAAAATTAAAAATAAAACTATCGTGGGAACAGGTTTTTTAATTGACCAAGCCGAGATGTTAAAAGACATAAGAGAATTTTAAGTTTGGGATGAAGGGCATTGGGCATGGGGCATTGGACACTTGTACTGAGCGTTGGAGCCGCAGTCGAAGCAAGCCGAAGTATTGGGTACTTAAGAGAAATTATTGATTTGCAACTCTTACCTTGTCGCCATCTTTGAGATAACCTGCACCATCAACTACCACGCGCAGACGTGAAATCTCTTGCCCTGAATCATTGCTGATTTTGATTTCCACTCTGTCACCGTCGAGAGGTTCTCCTACCTCGACTTTCTGGGCGCGGACTATGTCTCCATCAGCTAAGGTAAATAAGATGACGCTGCCATCTGGTTGGGATTGCACTGCTTTTTGTGGTACAGCCATCCCCATTGTTGTATCAGTGGTAATTGCTGCCCGCGCAAACATCCCAGGTTTTAATAAATCTGTTGTAGGCAAGTCAATTTTGACTGTAGCCTCACGCCTTTGAGCATTTAACAGTGGTTGAATTTCTCTAACTCGTCCTTGCGATCGCACTTACCTTTTGTCTAATACACGCTAATAAAATACTACTTGTATAAATTTGGTTAGCATAGCATATCATCTGAGCAAATTATGAAGACAGCTAGCGCTCACATCCATTTCTAAGTTACAAAGGATAAATTTACATTGTTTGAAATTTCCACAACGGCAACCTTGATTGTACAAGCTAGTAAAAACTCGTAAATACTTACAGCAGTTTTGAATTGATTGATTAAATGAACTACTCATCAACGCTAGTCTAGAAACCTAAAAATTGTTTGATTACCAATCTAAGTAACAAAGCCATGTTCAATGTCACTGAAATTTTAATTGATGCTTTTGTTAAGCAAATTCGGGAAGGCTATCGTCGTACATACGGCTGCTTTAAAAATGATTACCAAGATATCATCGCTTGGGCAGGGAGCATGGCGTTGGAAAATATTGCCAATAGCGACGCTCTTTATCACAATGTAGAACACTCGGTTTTAGTTACCCTGGTAGGACAGGAAATGCTACGTGGTAAGCACATCCGAGAAGGTGGTGTTTCCAGCGAAGACTGGCTACATTTCATCATTTCCTTGGTATGTCATGATATTGGCTATGTCAAAGGAGTTTGCCGACAAGACCAAGAGTCCGCAGGTTTATATGCCACGGGCAAAAACGGCAGAATGATTTCTCTACATGCAGGGGCTTCTGATGCCAGCCTCACACCCTATCATGTTGATAGAGCTAAACTTTTTATTGATGAGCGTTTTGGCGGTCACAAGTTGATAGATGCGGATGTGATTAAGAGTAATATTGAATGGACTCGTTTTCCTGTACCTACAGCAGAAGATCATCAAGAAACAGCTAACTTTGCTGGGTTAGTACGTGCTGCCGATTTAATTGGGCAACTAAGTGACCCACGTTATTTAAAGAAAATTACTTCTTTATTCTACGAATTTGAAGAAACTGGCATGAATAAGGTTTTGGGTTATGAGACACCTGCTGATTTACGCAAAAACTACGCTAAATTTTACTGGAATGGTGTTCATCCCTATATCAAAGAAGGACTGCGTTACTTATCTTTGACACAGCAAGGAAAACAAATTGTTGCTAATCTCTACTCGAATGTATTTGTTGTAGAACATGAAAAACAACAAGAAGAACATCTATATTTAGTTGAGCAAAGACATGCTTAGATATTGTCAGTGGTCAGTAGAAAAATAACTGACAACTAACAACTAATGCCAGTTTTGTATGAAGATGCATAGAAACAACCCCACCCCCAACACCGTAGCCTTGCCAAGGGGAGGGGAGCAAAAGCGCAGCTTTGGCGGGGAAGGGTCAAAATAATGTGCAGCTTCACAAGGAATTGGTATAACAACTAACAAAGGACAAATAACTATGAATTGGTGGCAAAGACTGCAAAAGAATCCTTTGGCGCGATTTGGGGCAATTTTACTGTTAATTTTCTATATGGCAGTAATTGCTGCTGATTTTGTTGCCCCTTATGACCCCTATGCCTCACAGGCGAATGGTTCCTTACTGCCACCAACTCAGGTTTATTGGGTTTCAAAACCATCGGGGCAGTTTATTGGCCCTCATATTTATCCTACGACCCAGGGAGATACTGACCTCCAAACAGGCGATCGCCAACTAATTGTAAACTTTAAAAAGCCATCACCCTTGCGTTTATTTGTCTCTGGGGCAGAGTATCGACTGTTACAACTGAGTTTGCCGCTACCGCCCAAGTGGGATGAAACTACCATCTTTCCCGGCATACCCTTAAATTGGCATTTATTTGGTGCAGCTAATGAGGCTAAATTTAATATCTTAGGTACTGATGAACAAGGACGCGACCAATTTAGTCGCCTAGTACATGGGGGTCGCATTAGCCTATTCATCGGAATTATCGGAGTAATTATTACTTTTCCCCTTGGCCTTTTTATAGGTGGCATTTCTGGCTATTTTGGCGGTTGGATTGACAGTATTATCATGCGCCTAGCAGAAGTACTCATGACTTTCCCCAGTATTTATCTGCTAGTTACCTTAGGTGCAGTCTTACCACCTGGATTAAGCAGTACCCAACGCTTTTTGTTGATTGTGGTGATTACTTCAGTAATTAGCTGGGCTGGTTTAGCACGGGTAATTCGCGGACAAGTATTATCAATTAAAGAGCGAGAATTTGTCCAAGCAGCAAGAGCAATGGGCGGTAAGCCAATTTATATTATTCTCCGCCACGTTTTGCCGCAAACGGCCACTTATGTAATTATCTCTGCTACTCTTGCAGTTCCTAGTTTTATTGGTGCTGAGGCAGTATTAAGTCTAATTGGCTTGGGTATTCAACAACCAGACCCCTCGTGGGGAAATATGCTCTCTTTAGCAAGCAATGCCTCTATTTTAGTGTTGCAACCTTGGCTAATTTGGCCGCCAGCTTTGCTGATTATTCTAACGGTGCTGGCTTTCAACTTATTGGGTGATGGACTAAGAGATGCTCTCGACCCCCGCAGTTTACGAAGGTAGATAATACATCAGCACAGCGGTACTAGTGGTCTGTCTCATAGTTCTGAAGGGATAATCAAGTTCGTAGTCAGGACTAAAGTCCTGAGTTTTAAGCACTAAAGTGCTTACTAAAAACCAATTAAAATTAATGGGACAGACCACTAGATTATTAATTTTGATTTTGATTTTTGGTATCCAAAAACTTCAACTGATTGTAAATACAACTGATTTGTAATAAATTTGCACCTGCTGCTTGTGCCTGACGTAATGGGTTGCCGAAAATTGCTTCTATCTCTAGGGGACGACATTCGTCATAGTCAATTTTCATGCTGGTGCGGTAAGGTTTCATTTTGACGGTGTAATCTAGCATTTTTTGAATGAAGCTATACCTAGTCCATTTTGCAATACCAACACCACGCCGCCATCTTTAATAACAGATGGTAACAACTTCGGCAGCAAATAATTTTGTGTTGTTTTTAATGCCACTATTACCACATCGCATTGTGGCATTGTCTCTATATCTTGATAAGCATTAACTTGGGGAAGGGTAAAGTCACCGTCTTTAGACTCAACGACTAAACCATATTTTTTGACATGTTCATAGTCACTTCTAAGCAAAAAGTGGACATCCAAACCAGTTTTTTGTAATTTGGCTCCATAGAACCCACCTAATGCACCAGTTCCTAGAATGGCATACTTGCGATTGCACATATTTTCTCCAAAAAAACTTTCTTAGAATAATCAGCTTTTCTACATCTGTAGGTAGTGGATTAATCGCTATGTTTACATTTACACATATAGCAGATTGCATATAAATGAGGTATAAACTTTAAGAACAAAGCCATATACCAAAAGACTTTCAACCCTGTTCCCTACTGTAAGTTTTTGTAATAAAATTTAAATCTGATTCACTATAATTAAAAATTTTTTGCAGAGATTAATAGGCGAAATAAATGGCTTATATTCTTGATTAAGATTAACTATTTAGTCAGATTCAGAAATTAGTGATCCGCTTTAAATTATGTTACATAACCAAAGTAATTACTTCAGAGGTATGCTAAGCTTAATTTAGATAAGTAAAAATATATTTAGTTACTTTTATATGCCGACATTATCCCAACAAATTGATGCTTGATTTAAACACTTTAGCAGAGTTCTCCCGTGCCAACTGCGTCAGCATTTGTGCATTTCTCGTACCAGCAAACTTGATTACTACATCATTGACTATCATCCTCACAGTTCTACAGCGCCCTACACATCAAATATGGCAAGTGGCAGGGATTGCTAGTATTTTTGCTTTTGTAATGATATTACACGTGTATACTTGGTTTGCCATTGGTGTAGTGATGGCTCCCACTTATATTTTATTGTGCCTTGCAATCAGTTGTTCGCTGACTAATTTGGTAGCAGTTGTTGTGCGAAAATACCAAATGAATAGTCTGCGTCTTTCCAACAACGCTTGAAAACGACACATCATATTCAACACAGGAACAGAGTTCTAGAAAAATCATCAATCATCCGAGTTAAACGCTGCGATCGCCGTTACATATTGTAGTAAGATCATAATTTATTTTCTCTAGCTTGGCGCAGTTTCTCTCGCAGTCGCTCAACTACAACTTCCCCATCAATACCTTCGCCTCTATCTAACGCTAGAGCGGCAGCTTCCACCTGATGACGGGTTTCGTCAACCCAATTTTGATAACCTTTTTCCCATTTTTCTAACAATTTCAATGCTTTACTAATAACTTCTTCTGGATTTTCATATTTACCTTTGGCAATTTGTGTTTGAATAAATTGCTCATCTTCGGGTTGGAGTTGAATGTTCATTATTTTCGTCTATTGTGAATTTATTGTTCTAACCTCTTGTAAGTATTCTAAGCCACATTCCGCACTTCAACTTGAAGTGCAAAGGCTCCACACTTAGAGTTTGCCAAAGCTGGGACATCAATTCAATTTACCTGTAATAATGAATGCTGCCCAGTAATAAGGATGATCATAAAGCTTTTGATCTGGTGTCATTTTACTACTTCTATATAGATATGTAGCTAAATAAGTTCTGACTCTTAACTCTTCAGATTGCAGATTATTCAGTAAATCTTCATACCATTTTGTTAATTCTTCAGCGGTTAGTTCTTTTAGCCATGCTGTGGCTTCAGCTAATGCAGTAGTTGCGGATTTATCTTGCTGTAGCTTGCGATAAAACTCTATCATCACCAAAGCACTCGCAGATGATTCTACAGTCCAAAGAGTACTAACTACATGGGGTACTTTTCTCCAGAGAAAACCATTGACTAAACCCACATATTCAGTAGTAATATTATATTTGTTAATTTTGGCAGTTTCACAAGCAGAAAGAGTTACCAAATTATAGCTCGCTAGATTTCCTTGACAGATTTCTGCTAAGGTCAGTTTTTCTTCACCTGCTAAAGCTAAATCTGATTTTTTTGGATCACTGTTATTAGTAGTAGCATATCCAGTAAAATGTAATATATTATTACTGTTAAATAAGGCATTTTCAACCACATTCTTAGTAGCTTTTGCTCCCTGAATGCGTTGAGGATTATTAAACATCTGACTGACAATTTCAGATTCAATTTGGGAAAATTTCAGTGTGGCATAACCTGTACTGTTAGGATGCTCAATACTGAGCAATTTTTGATTTGATGACTGCTGTAAATTTTTGGTTTTTAAATTTAAACCTATTTGGATACTAGGCAAATAAGTAATAGTAAAATTAGATGCCACACTTGGCGAATCTTCTTGGTATGTATTAAACAGAGCATGAAGAGGCAATCTGTGCAAATTACGGTGGGGAATAAGAATTAGTTGGGTGATACCTTCAAGTTCTTGTTCAATTGTGGAAATTTGGAGGATATTTCTCAGTTGTAACAACCTCGGTTCCATTTCCAATCGCCACGAATGATTACTCTTGCTTTGTTGAGATGGAACTTGGCCACAATATTCTCGGTGTATATGATTCCAATCTTCCAGCCAATTTTCAAATTCAATTAAGCGTCTTGTTGCTTCCGTTAAAGGCAATTCATCGCGAGATGTAGTAGTTTCTTCTAAAGATATTTGCCCTATCTCTTGTATGGGTGTAAAAACGAGGATGGGTGATGGTGCTTCGTCTTTAATAATAAAGGTGTGGAGAGCGACTGGGCTAATATGCCAGTAAATAATTGCTGTGGTGGGATCGAGCAGTTGTTGAACTGATTCATAATTGGGCGAGTAAATTTCTTGATTCCAATCGAACAACAGCCAATTTAAGCAAGAATTTTTGATTTGTTCTGCCATTTCCCAGGCTTCTACCAAATCACCGTAATCTACATGCACATCAACTGCTAATTGCCAAAGTCCAGCAAATTTGAGAGCTAGTTGTTTTTTACTTTCATCAGAGCGAGTAGATTCATTGAGTAATTGTTGCAGTAGATTTACACTGTGTTGCTGTAATTCTTGTGCTTGTGCTGTTTCTCCTAAACCCAAAAGTGCTTTGATCAGAGATTGCAAAACTTCTAGATGTAGCTGGGCAAAATCTTCGCTCGTAAGGGTTAATAGCGCCTGATTATATTCAGCTATGGCGTTGTGCCAATAATTACGGGATACAGGATCTTTCTTACCTAAATCGTAATGGGTATTACCGATCGCTAAATGCAATCTTCCCCAACCTTCAGGGTAAGTATCTGGGCGGACATGTTTTAATCCTTCTTCGTAACTGGCTAGTTTACCTTCATGTCCAGCATATTTGAGAGCGGGATTTGTTGCCGCTAGATTAGTTGACAAGTTCGACAGTGCATTACTATCGACTAAGTGACCAATTGCTGTACCTCGACCAATCCAAGCTTCCCAGTAGTCAAGTTTAATTTGTAAGGCGTTGTCGTAAGAGACGATCGCCTCAGTATATTGTTCTAAATAAAACAGGGCTACTGCTTGGTTATACCAGGCTAAATGAAAGTCGGGTTTAATCGCTATGGCTTGGCGATAAGAATCAATCGCTTCTTCGCGGCGTGCTAAGTTATCTAAAGCCACACCCCGGTTATACCAAGCTAAGTAGAAGTTAGGCTGACTTACGAGGGCTTTGTCCCAAGAGGCGATCGCATCTTGCCAGCGTTTTAAATTAAATAGAACTACACCCCGATCAATCCAGACTTCATGAAAGTCCGGTTCCAGTTCTAAAGCTTCATCATAAGAGGCGATCGCTTCTTGGTGCTGCTCACTGACAGCCAGTGCTATACCTCGAAAATACCAGTTTTCTGGGTCTTGGGGTTCCAACCGTACAGCTTCATCATAAGACGCGATCGCTTCCCACAGTTGCCCTAATTTCAGTAGGGCTAAACCTTTGCTAGACCAAGCATCTGGGTAATCGGGCTGAATTTTTATAGCTTGTTCAAAAGAGGCGATCGCTTCCTCGAATTGTCCCAATTCTCCTAAGGTTCCACCCCGGTTATGCCAAGCTTTGTAGTAGTCGGATTTTAATTCTATAGCTTGATTATAAGAAGCGATCGCCTCAGTAAAATGTTTTAAATGAAATAAAGTTAAGCCCCTGTTAAACCAATATTCATGAGAGTTGGGCTGGATTTCTATAGCTTGATTATAAGAAGCGATCGCCCCTAACAAATCGCCCGTTTTGGCTTGCTGAAGACCTTGGTAAAACCATGCTTGGGCATTTGTCGGGTTAGTGGTAATCGCTGGAGTTTGACTTGTGGTAACTGCTAGATTGGAAGCCAATTGTTGGACTAAGTTTGTACTTTGATCTAACCTGACTAATAATTCATCTAGAGTGTCAGCTACTTGTGGCTCTAAATTCGTTATAGACCGATCCCAAACTTTTTCTTTTGAGACGATAGGGGCTGGGGTTTTAACTACATAATCTAATGAAAGTTCACTTAAATTACCAATTACGTCTTCTTCAGCAGGAGTAAGCAGAGGTAGTACCTTTGTAGCTTCGGCTTTTTCCTG
>JBBSOP010000113.1:0-11316 GCA_038259655.1 Chroococcales cyanobacterium | reverse complement strand
CTTACAATAAGCTTCTCGCACCACTACCGCAAGACCCATTCGTTAAAGTTTACTTTAATCATTCCGAATCTTCAGAATACAAAGAATCTTACCGTCAGCAAACCCGTCTTGGGGATGACTTAGAAAAACAAATTGTTGATGTTATTTCTCAGGCTAAGTCTACAGTTGATGTTGCAGTCCAAGAATTACGTTTACCTAAAGTTGCCCAAGCACTCGCAGATAGACAACAAGCTGGGATAAAAGTCAGGGTAATTTTGGAAAATACCTACAGCCGCCCTTGGAGTAGCTTTACACCCGATGAAGTCAAGAAGCTAACAGCAAGGGAACAAGAACGCTACCGTGAATTTCAGCAATTTGTAGATCTTAATCAAGATAATCAACTCAGTCCAAACGAAATCAAGCAAAGAGATGCATTGATAATTTTACAAAATAGCAAAATTCCTCAAATTGATGATCGAGCAGATGGTTCAGCAGGTAGTAGCTTGATGCATCATAAATTTGTGATTGTAGACAATCGCCTTGTAATTATAACTTCAGCTAATTTTACTATGAGCGATATTTTTGGCGACTTTACAAATTCTAGTAGTTTGGGAAATGCCAATAATTTATTGCAAATCGATAGCCCAGAATTAGCCTCCTTATTCACAGAAGAATTTAACATTATGTGGGGCGACGGCCCAGGAGGAAAATTAGATAGTCGATTTGGTGTCAAAAAACCGCTACGTTTACCAAAAACTATTACATTAGGTCAAACTAAAATTACATTACAGTTTTCGCCTACTTCTTCAACTCAAATCTGGAGTAATAGTAGTAATGGTTTAATTGGCAAAACTTTAGATTCAGCCAACAAATCTATTGATATGGCGTTATTTGTCTTTTCTGAACAGCGTCTTGCCAATATCTTAGAAAACCGTCATCAACAAAGTGTTTCAATCCGCGCCTTAATTGATCCACAATTTGCGTATCGTCCCTATAGCGAAGCCTTAGATATGATGGGGGTTGCTCTGAGTAATAAATGTAAATATGAAGTTGATAATCATCCTTGGAAAAATCCAATTACTACTGTAGGCGTGCCTACTTTAGCTAAGGGCGATTTATTACATCATAAATTTGCTGTGATTGATAGCGAAAAAGTAATTACAGGTTCCCACAATTGGTCAGATGCTGCCAATCATGGTAATGACGAAACATTGGTAGTAGTTGAAAGTCCCACAGTTGCGGCTCATTATGTACGTGAATTTGCTCGTCTTTATACTAAAGCTAAACCTGGCTTACCATTAGCAATACAACAGAAAATTAAAGCTCAAGAAAAAGAGTGTGTCAAGATTAAAATTCCTTCATCAGTTGAAAATAAAATTTTAAAGAAAGTCAATATAAATACGGCAAACAAAGAAGAATTAGCAACTCTTCCTGGTGTAGGAAAAAAGCTAGCACAGCGGATAATTATTGCTCGTCAACAGCAAAAGTTTTCATCTTGGCAAGATTTAGAAAGAGTTCCAGGGGTTAGTAATAGAATGTTAGAAAAATGGGATAATTTAATGACTTGGTGATAGTCTTTTATTCCATACCCCGTTGTTTAAACAAGCCCATTAATTTACGTTTACGACCGTGAATTTCTAGTAAAATCATGATTTTCAGGGTTTCAGGTAGATGCGATTAATACACATTTAGTGTTATTTTCCCAAGTTTAAAAACTATTACTGGTCTGATGGATTAGTATCTATTAATTGTGGTAATGACTGTTCTAATTTTATTAGTTGCTCAACATTACGCAAAAAATAAGCATCTAATGTCGCAGAACTCAAAAGCTGACTTAGTTCGTTCATCTCTATTCTCTGGCAATAACTATATCGTTAGATTTAATCACCGCATAGGCTTCTGTTCCTTCAAAAATTTGTAATTCCTCTGCTGACATTCTGGTGATAATTGAAGTTAACTCAACTTTATGAACAACTTCTATTGTCACTTCACTATTGACGGCTCCTGTAACTACTCGCTTGACAATGCCCTTTAAGATGTTACGGGAACTAACTTTTAGCGGTTTTCTGGGACTACTAATTTCTAACTCAGGAGTGTGAACATTTTCCTTGTCGGCCTGCATGGTTGGTAATGGTGCTGGTGGTTTTTCGTGCTTGTTCAGACCACGTACTAGTTCCCGCAGAATCTCAGTCTTAGTACGCTGGGACTGCTGACAGAAATCTTCTAGAAGCTTACGCTCCTCTTCTGATGTTTGAAATGTGATCCATCCTTGTTCTTTTCTAGGCATAAAACTACCAGTTTAGTTGGTGGATATTAGATTTAGTACTTGATATGATCCTACCAAGCATCAATACTTTGCAGAAAAATCTATTTAGGATGATTTTTCTAGGGAAATACGACAAAATTTTGCCTTTTTCACCACACTAACTGGTAAAGGATGTCAACCCTTTCTGCTGCAAAGACCCTACCCATAGCTTGCTTCTCTGGAGAGGTATGGGGAATTAAGAATGAAAAATTGCCAGACGCTCGCGGACTCGCTACCGAGTCTGCGCCTCAATATCTTCAACTTCTGAGAGTTGTTCTGTACCCAAAATTAGTTGATTAAAAATTATTTTCTTAAAAATTTTAAATAATTTAATTTTTAAATATCTAGATAAGTCTTATAGAAAAGCTTGTTTTTTGGCCGATTCATAATTTTGCCCCATCAGATATTTTCTATAGAGGTAAACATAATTTTTAAGGTCAGGTTAAAAAATTTAGTTGTGTACAGGGGGTATTTTATTTAAGTTTCTACACCAGTAAAAGCAAAATCCATGCTCATCGTAGATAACTCAGATAGTAAGAAATGCTGAAAGCAAACATTGCTAGAACAACAGGAATTACACTACTAAACTCTAGTTTACGTTTTTTAAACATCTCTAAAAACGAGATAGGAATAGTTAGAGGCCAAAAGATAGTGGTAATTAAAAACATTACCAACGATAAAAATTTTTCTTCAGGAAAAGAACTAGGATGACGTAGGGAAAATCTTAGCCAGTTACTGAAAAAGTAGCAGGACATCAGCACATAACTAATAACTAAAGTCAACTGCATTTGATTCATGATCAATACTCCTTGAGTCTGGGTTAGGTATTTAGGAGCTAAATTATTCTAACTCTTGATTTGTTTGTGACTCTATTGCATTTATCCGATAATTGCTATATTTCACAAGACAGAATTTACATTTAACAATTCTGATGCTACCCTGATGTTCCTCAATACGATAAATATTAGGCGAAGTCAGAAAACACATAAATCAGTATTTTTACTTAATTTAAAGTTAAAACTAACAGGCTTGTAATTATACTTTTTAATCACTAATAGCTTGCTAGAGATCGGTATGTAATTTTCAAGTGTAAGATTAAAGACATTTTGGATTGTAATAGATTGAAGCAATGATTGGAGCATAAGAGAATTTACCACCTACACCAAAAAAATTTCAATATAAATGCAATCGCTTTTAGGTGTTCCCCTGCGATGAATATGCAATAGCGATCGCCCACAAAAATAATCAAGCGCCAACGAGTGACGCTTGAGCTAGAAGCTGATGACGATTTGTTTAATCTTGTGAATTATTTTGAGGAAATAAGTAAGAAATTGCAGTCCAACCAGATACAGTTAGTAAACTCACCAAAAATGTAGCCAGAATAAAAGTAGACATACAAGGGTTAGGTACTGGGTGTTAGGAAGAATTGCAGAAGTCTCTCCACTTTGTATTCTCCCAATCTCTCTTAAGTTAGCAATTTGATATGACGCAGATACAACCAGGTTGTGACAATTCGTTGTATCTATAACTCAAGCCAGAGGCAAGAAAAAACGAAATGTACTGCCAACACCCAACTCACTTTCTACGTGAATTTGACCGCCTTGCAATTCAACCAAACGGTGAGTGATCGTTAAACCAATGCCTGTCCCTCCAGAATGGCGATCGCGTGATTGATCGGTGCGCCAAAAGCGCTCAAATACATGGGGTAAATCTTTTGAGGCAATCCCAATACCTGTATCAATAACCGCAATCCAAAGTTGAGATGCTTCAGTCCAAGTACGCAGGGTGATTGAACCTTGAATAGTGTAACGCACTGCATTACCAAGCAAGTTGACTAATACCTGTTCTGTACGATCAATATCTGCCAGTACCAACGGTAGTTGAGATGGAAATTCTGAACGCAGAACGGGGCCATCTTCCAACATTTGGTCGGTAAATTTTTTTACTAATGATTCTAATAAAGGAGACAAGTTTACTGGCTGTATATTAATAGGAAGATAACCAGCCTCTGCTTTAGAAAGTTCTTGTAAATCGTTAACCAAACGTTCTAAGCGTTTAGTCTCCTTGGCTAGCCGCTGATAAATCTCCGGTGACGGTTCTATTTCTCCATCTGCAAGTTCTTCTAAGTAACCGCGTACAACAGTCAAGGGTGTCCGTAATTCGTGGGTCATGTCTCCAATTAATTCTCGCCGCCGTGCTTCTACTCCTTCTAAGCTGGCCGCCATGCGATTAAAACTAGCACCTAATCGATTGAGTTCTGGAATGTCAGACAAAGGTAATCGCGCTTCTAATTGACCAGCAGCAAACTTTTGAGTAATTTGTTCCATTTCGGTCAACCGCTGCATAATCCGTTTTGATACCCAATAGCTCAATCCTCCCGCAGCAGTAGTACCAACTATGACTGACCAAAAAGTGCTTCGCCGCCAAGCTATCTCAAATCCTTGAACCAATTCTGTACGAATATTAATTAATTTCAACCCCCTACTTTCTAGTCTTTCTAAGTGCAAAACAAAAAAGCGCGGCGAAGACAACTTGCTAATGATTACAAGACTAAGTAATCCCACTATCATCACCACTAAGTGGGAGAAAAACAGGCGCGATGCTAAAGGTAAAGACTTCATCCAACGCCAGCTTGTTTTAGTCATAAATATATGAGATGTGAGCAAGACTTCGGCGTGAGCGCTCAGTCGAACGCTGCCCGCACTACAATAATTTTGGTTTTCGTCTTATACAATTTGGCTGTACATCAGCTTCCTGACGTTACAGCAGAGTCTTCAAATTTATAGCCAACTCCAACAACAGTTTTAATAAAAGCGGGATTACCAGGATCAGGCTCAACTTTTTTTCGTAACCTAGCTACATGAGTATCCACCACTCGCTCATCACCAAAAAAATTATCACCCCAAAGTTTGTCAATTAACTGGGTGCGGTTCCAAACTCGGCCAGGATTGCTGACAAAATTGCTTAATAAATTAAATTCTAAAGTAGTTAAGTCTAAAATTTCTGGTTCTTGAGAATCTATTTGACGACTAGCAGTGCGTTGCTCTATATCGACTATAAAGTGTTGGGTACGATTTATCTGATGTTGTCCCCCTTGGCGGAGACTGCGCCGCAATAGCGCCCGCACCCTAGCAACTAATTCTCTAGGACTGAAGGGTTTTACCATGTAGTCATCAGCACCAGTAGACAAGCCAATCACCCGATCAATTTCCTCACCTTTAGCTGTGAGCATCAAAATATAAGGGTCTTTTGCACCTGGTTTTTGGCGAATCCTGGCACAAACTTCTAATCCATCTAATCCAGGAATCATTAAGTCTAGGATGATTAAATCTGGCGGTTGTTCCTGAAACATCCGCAAAGCATTGATACCATCGCGGCTAACGCGACAAGAAAATCCTTCTTTGTTTAAAGAGAGTTGAATTAATTGAGCAATTTCTTGTTCATCCTCAACAATTAAAATATCCATCTTGATTAGGATTTAAGTAAAATACGCAGAGAATTTCCTAGTTTGTGATTTTAATCCAGAAACTGGCCGTCAGATCTGGTAGTGAACTTCGATAGATTGGCGATCGCAATTTAAAGTTTAGAGTTAGACATCGCCCGATAATTATAGCCTGGGTGAGAATCCTTTTGAATGTGTGTTTTAATGCTATCGAGATCAACAAAACAATCAGCAACATCAATTAAGCTATCGCTAGTCATTGTTCGCAGACTTACTAATTCCACCCTAGAACCTGTGCTGGAGACAGCATTCACTGCATAAGCTAAATCTCCATCGCCGCTAACTAAGATTGCAGTATCGTAGTGAGGAGCTAAGGTGATCATATCAACAGCAATTTCTACATTCAAATTGGATTTTTTGGAGTTATCTACTGACTGTACTTCTTTGGTAAATACACGATAACCATTACGACGCATCCAAAATAGAAAACCCTGTTGCTTTTCATTGCTGCGGGGACGCATAGTAGTTTGTCGTGAGACATCGATTGTAGTGTAGAAGAAGGCACGCAACAATCGTGAGCCAGCAGTTAAACGACAAAGCAATTTGAGATAGTCGATTTCAATTCCCAGTTGCAAAGCTGCATGAAATAAGTTGACACCATCAATAAAAATAGCGACTCGACCACGATTTAAGTCATTGATAATCAAATTTTCGGCTTTCGGCTCTTTTTTCTTGGTATCTTCGCATTTGATACCATTTCTTATCAAAATTTTCCCTTGCAAATTTGTTTCTTCTTCAAGGCGCTTATATGCATTTTTGGTCTTGGGAAAAGTAGTGATATTCATTGATTCCTCGGAATTTTAAATTGGGTCTAGTGCATGGAGTATGGGAAATAAATTCAATGGCTAATAATGCCAATGATTTGAGATTAACAAACTGTATGCCAGTCGCTACAAAGGCAGAAACCTCCATTCAGAGTTTTTTGGGTAACGCGCTGGCTACCAAATTACTAAGGCTCACAAATTTACTATGCTGATAAATCAACACAGTCATAAATCAAATGAATTGTGCAAATGAAAAAATTTAACGCACCAGATTTTACCTATTAACAGAGCTGGTTTTACGAGATATTCCCTATGCCTACAAATATACTGCTCTTGCTCTATCCCTAATACATGTTGATTTGCCACAGGATGCTAGCAATTAGGCATAGACAGCTTCCTGATAGAATAGGGTTAGAGTGAGCGATCGGCAACTATTTGTATTGTACATCTGGATGATAAAAACCTTCAATCAAGGCTTCATATATATATTGATATGGTGATATTGAACAACAAGATCCCCGACTTCTCAAAGAAGTCGGAGATCTAAGCCGGGAGTTTTATATTTTGATAAAAACTATTACTATAAATTTGATGTTTAACAACAGTTTATTAATGATTTTTTAATATCAATAAAGATACTTTATATTCCCTAGTACTTACGCAAAATTATGAAAAAACGAACCACAAAGAACACGAAGGACACGTTCGCGCAGCGTCTCGCAGAGAAGTAAAGAGGGTTTCACAGAGTTGTTGCGTAAGTCATGTTCCCATCAAATTTGAGGTTTTATTAGTTTAGAATGTTAATCACCCAAATAAATACCTAAACCACGGGCAGTTTTAACTAAAGTATCCTCTGGGTTAACAGTTCTATATTGAGCGATCGCTTCGGCAATTGGCACAGCGAAAACTTGGCGATTTTGCCAAGTTACCATGTAGTCATATTTATCTTCTGCAATAAGATTTACTGCTGCTACACCAAAAGCAGCTGCCACTAATCGATCTAGTGGTGAAGCAGTTCCCCCGCGTTGGATGTGTCCTAAGACTGTGACTCGTGTTTCTGCACCAATGCGATCGCTAATTTGATCAGCTAAGTATTGACCAATACCACCATAGCGAGATTGACCCAAACTATTGGTCATAGTCACAGTTTCACCGTCTTGGGTACGAACTGCCTCAGACACAATAACTAGACAATAGTTTTTGCCTTTTTCTTGGCGTTGTTTAATTTTGTGGCAAATGTGATCAAGATTGTAGAGAATTTCGGGAATTAAAATTACATCTGCTCCCCCAGCAATTCCCGCAGCGATCGCAATGTGTCCAGCATCACGACCCATAACTTCTAAAATCATGACTCGACTGTGAGAAGCAGCGGTAAAATTTAACCGATCAAGTGCTTCTGTAGCAATATTAACAGCTGTATCAAAACCAATAGCATGTTCGGTAATCCCAATATCGTTATCTATTGTTTTGGGAATACCAACTAAATTAATATTGCCTTGTTGTGCCAAACGACGAAGAATAGCCAAACTACCATCGCCACCGATTCCAATCAAAGCATCTAAACCTAATTGATGATAACCAGCAATGATTTCTTCGGAGCGATCGCATATACTGCCATCAGCCATCGGAAAAGCAAAAGGATCGCCTTTGTTGGTGGTTCCTAACATTGTGCCACCAGAGGTTAACAGCGGGTCAACTAAGTCAACTTCCAGTTTTGTAAATTGGGGCGGACGTGCCATTAAGCCCAGAGTCGCTTGACGAATCCCCAGGACTTCCCAACCTTTTCCATAAGCACAATGCACAACAGATCTGATAACCGCATTTAAACCAGAGCAATCTCCTCCACTCGTTAGAATGCCAATACGCTTACATGTACCCATCTTCATTTTTCTAACTGAATTTGCCAAATAGTTAGCTGTCCGGCGTTCTTAAGAGCCTATGGGAATTTGGGTACATCTCAACTTAGCTTGAAACAAAATTTTATAAGGCGTAACTTACTTGTACCAATTCTGTATAAAGATGCGCTTTAAAAACGTAGACGCGCTAGCGGCTTGCCGCAGGCTACCGCAAAGGACGCAAAGTACACAAAGTTAAGAGGTTTTTAGAGAGTTCTTGCGTAAGTCCTAATACCGTTTCTTTGTGAAGCTGCGCTTAATTTTCTCTGTCTTTATATTTCTTCGTGTCCTTTGTGTCCTTTGCGGTTCGTTCCTCATATAGTTTGACGTATCTTCATACAGAATTGGTATAACTTACTCCTCTATTGGAGATACGGTTACATGTTGTTGATTAGCTATCAAATAGGAGTTGACACGAGATTGTCCTTGCAATGTGACTGGTGTACCTCGAAGTATTCCAGCCAGAGCAACAGAAAGCATGAATCCACCAGCGGCCGCAGCAATTAAAGAAAAGTTATCTTTCACACAAATCTCTCAGTAAAAATATAAGTTTAGTCAAAAGTCAAGGTTAAGAACATAGCGGTTCTAGCCCATTGACTATTTCCGGATTCCATTTTCTCGCCGTAATCGCGGATTGACAAATTCATTTAGCCCTTCACCAAGTAGTGATAACCCTACCACCATGAATGTCATTCCTAAACCGGGGAAAAGTGTAGTCCACCAAATGCCTGTGGGTAAGGCTTCTAAAGCTTGTTTTAAATCGTGTCCCCATTCTGGCACTTCTTCTGGAAGTCCTAAACCCAAAAAGCCTAAACCGCCTAAAACTAAAATGGCATCGGCGGCGTTCAGCGTAAATAGTACGGGTACACTTTGAATAACGTTGAAAAATAGATATCGAGACAGCACAACCCAAGTAGAAGCTCCCATTGCTTGAGCCGCTTCGATAAAAACTTCAGTTTTGACACTGACTGTGTGGTTGCGAACAACACGGTAATATTGGGGAACGTAAGCAATACTAATAGCGATCGCAGCATTCAATATTCCCCGTCCGACCACAAATGCTAATGTCACCGACAGCAATAACCCTGGTAGTGTGTAGATGCTATCCATAATAAATAGCAAAAATTTATCCAACCTACCGCCCAAATACCCACTTACCATGCCCAAAGGCACGCCGATAATCATACTCAATGCTGTTGCCAAAATCACTACTTGCAGTGCAGCTTGAGCGCCAAACAGCGTGCGGGAGAAAACATCATGCCCCAGGCGACTCGTACCAAACCAATGCTGAGCTGAAGGTGGACTTTGAATTGGGTTTGAGAGAAATTCTTTAGGATCTTGCAGCCATCCCCAAGCCTGGAATACAGGGGCAAACAAAGCTAGAAAGATGAACAATAGGGTAATAGTTAACCCAATCAGCATTAATTTTTGAGAAAGATTGGAATTTTGGGCAAAACGTAAAAAAGTCGGCAGTTGAGGTTTAGTTGTGGTCATGAGCGATCGCCTGGCATGGATCAAGCAAGATACGCTGACCATTTTACATATCAAACAGGGTATTGGGGGTTGAGCAAATTAATATATATAGTTGTAACAGTAAAAAAATAATTTTAAAAAAAGCCCTCAATGTTGAAAAGTTTGAAGATTGGCACCAAGATTGGATCTGCTTTTGCGATCAGTCTGGCGATTCTAACCACAATTGGTCTAATCTCCTACCAAAGTACTAATGAACTTATTGAAACTTCGCGCCGAGAAAGCCATACATACCAAGTACTAAGTGAACTCAAAGATTTGAATCTGGAACTGAGAAATGCCGAGACTGGGCAACGCGGTTACATCATTACAGGAGAACAGCGTTATCTAGAACCTTATAATCTTGCTATGAAAGTACTGGATCAAAAGCTCCAGGAACTTAAAACTTTAACAGCAGACAATTCTATCCAACAAAGTCGGCTTGATAGGTTGCAGCCATTGATTAATAAAAGGTTGGCTGTGATGCAAGCAGTGATTAGTTTGCGGCAAAACCAAGGCTTAGAAGCTGCCCAGCAAGCTATCATAACAGACCAAGGCAAGCAATTGATGGACGAAATCCAGCAGATTATTGAGACAATGAAGGACGAGGAGAACCAGCTCTTGCAGCAGCGGGCTAAGAAAGCACATGCAGCTGCCCAGCGAACTCTCAATATAATTACTTTTAGTATTCCACTCTTATCTTTAGTCTTAACTTTGATTGGGTTTATCTTGACTAGATATATCTCAAAGCCACTGAGGGAGTTTTCTGAAGTGGCAGAGAATATTGCAGATGGCAATTTATTGGTGAGTTTACCAAACAGCGATCGCCAAGATGAAATTGGTGTACTGACGCGAATTTTCAACCAGATGATTGTGAATTTGCGAAACACCAATCAAAAAAATGACGAGCAAAACTGGCTAAAGTCGAATTTAGCTGAATTTACCCAAATACTCCAAGGACAGCGAAATTTAGAAAGCGTATCTCGCCTAATTTTGTCAAATCTAGCCCCACTAGTTGGCGCACAGCAAGGCGTTTTTTATGTGATGGACTCGATTGACAACCAGCCTATATTCAAGCTCATGAGTAGCTATGCTTATCAAGAGCGCAAAAACTTAGCAAATCAGTTTCGTTTAGGTGAGGGGCTGGTAGGACAGTGTGCTTTAGAAAAGCAAAGAATACTCTTAACAGAAGTTCCTAACGATTACATCCGCATTAATTCTGGCTTAGGAGAAGCACTACCGCTAAATATTATTGTGTTGCCTATATTATTTGAAAATCAGGTAAGTGCCGTCATTGAACTTGCTCCTTTTCAACGTTTTAGTCAGTTGCATCTGGCATTTTTAGAGCAATTTAGTGAAATT
>JBBSOP010000112.1:0-11332 GCA_038259655.1 Chroococcales cyanobacterium | reverse complement strand
CTGTTCCAAAAGATATTTTTCATGAATGCGGAGGGTTTCACCTTGTTGGGCGTGAAACTGCATCATGCTACGTTCTACACTTTCTTTCACAACTAGCTTCAGTTGCGCCGTTGGTTCTACCGAAGATTTAGCGTTAGCTAACAAAGAATGCTGCTGTTGCATCAGTTGGAAAAACGTTTTAGTGTATTCCATCTGATGGTTGAGGTAAGTCCCGTGAACTTGTAAATTATCAGCTTGGTTTTGCTGAAACTGTGTCAACAGATATTCTAGACTTTCTAGCATCCGCTGGTAATTTACAGGTTTTTCTGGTGTTGTTTGCATCTTTGACTCCTGGGCTAGTTGATGAGAAAGAATCGCAGGATTCATATCAGGCTGTTGTAGAGTGGTAATAGGGGAAAGTTCGCTGAGTGTGGATGCAGGAGTAGCAACACGCCCATTACTTTCTTCGACTGACTCTGGGTTAAAGTCATTTTGAACAGTCGCCGCAGGTAAACTAACTTGATGCCCATTTTGCAAAGCTTCCGCAAAGGCATTCTTAGTTTTTTCGGAGCGATAGTTAATGCCGTTTAAACGTACATTCAACGCCTTCTTTTTCTCGGTGGGAGGAAGTACGGGTTGAACTTGATAAGGATCGAGATTTTTCAAATCTAAACCCAATACACGCAACTGCACCACGGCTTCTTTGAGGGAGCGATCGCTATTCTTTTGGGGGCTGGGGTTTAAGGCTACAGTAATATGAGGGCGATCGCCAAGGATATCTTTGACTAAGTTGGTGAGAATTTTCCGAGGGCCAAATTCAACGAAGCAAGTACCGCCAGCCGCATAAATATTTTCAATTTCCTGTTTAAACAGCACCGAGTTAGAAAGGTGAGTTTCCAGGATTTTTTGCATCCCTTGGGATTCTTGGGGATACGGCTTACCAGTGACGTTGCTGAAAACAGGAATTTTGGGATTATTAAACTTAACTGATTTAGTAGCGATCGCAAAGGATTTCTGAGCAAAGGCAATCAGCGGTGTGTGGAAAGCGGCGGAGACAGGTAACAATACAGCCGCGCATCCTTGATCGTGCAGAGTTTGACGAACTTTGGCAATTTCTGCGGTTGGCCCTGCCAAGACGAACTGCACGGGAGAATTGAAGTTAGCGATTTTAACTTGGGGATAATGCCGCAGGACTGCTTCTATTTTGCTGATATCTTCTTTGACAGCCAGCATACTACCCGCATCGTGATCGGGGTCTTCTGGGGCTGCCATTGCTTGACCTCTGGCTTTTACCAAGAATAAATAATCTTGGTCGTTTAATACACCCGCAGCCCATAATGCTGTAAGTTCGCCAAAGCTATGACCGGCGACAAAATCTGATTTAAACCCGGCTTGTTGCAATATCGAATAAAGTCCGGCGCTTAATATCCCGATGGCAGGTTGAGCATATTCTGTGCGTTGTAAAGCCGCAATTTGGGCATTTTTTTCTGCCTCATCAAACACAGGATGGGGGAAAACGATTTCGGAGAGCGATCGCAAGTTATCTTTGATTAACAAGCTATCCATGTAGCCATGTAGACGGCGCATTAGCGGGAAGTTCATTACCAGTTCCCGCCCCATCTCCAAGTATTGCGAACCTTGCCCAGAAAACAAAGCTACAACTTTACCGCCCAATTCCATACCAGAGGAGCGATAATAAATTCCTTGGGGATGCTCCCAAGATACTGCTGCACCTTTTTGTTTGAGCCAGTCGATACTAACTTGCATCAACTTACAAGCTTCTTGCAGATTCTCGGCCACAAATCCCACTCTGGCTGCTACTAAGGGAATTTCTACCGATTGGCACTCTTGGATTAATTCTGCGTAATGTCTATCTCCATTCTCTGACTGCAACTTACCTAAACTTTCTTCGCATTTGCTCAATAGCTGGGCAGCATTAGGAGCAAATAACAGCACCTCGCGGGGGCTGTTATGTAAGCGGTAAGGTCGGTTTTGTTCGGTTTCGTATTCTTCTAAAACGACATGATAGTTAGTACCACCGAAGCCGAAAGAACTTACACCGGCGCGTCTTGGGGCATCGCCTTCAGCCTTAATCCAAGGTCTGGTTTCGGTGTTTAAATAAAATGCCGAGTTTTTAATATTAAGTTTGGGGTTCGGCTCAGTAATATTAATTGTGGCTGGTAAGATTTTGTGATGCAGTGCTAAAGCCGTTTTAATTAGACTTGCTGCACCCGCAGCCGCTTTTGTATGTCCAATTTGCGATTTAACGCTACCCAAAGCAATGTGTTGTTTTTTGGGATCGTGTTCACCAAAGAAGTCTCTTAAAGATCCAAATTCGGTGGGGTCGCCAGCCATTGTACCTGTACCGTGTGCTTCCATCAAACCAACGGTAGCGGGAGAAAAGCCTGCATCATCATAAGCACGTTCTAAAGCTTTGACTTGGCCTTCTTTGCGGGGAGCATAAATACTCTTGTAGCGTCCATCGCTAGAAGTGCCAATACCTTTGATGACTGCGTAAATTTTATCTTGATCGCGTTCTGCATCTTCTAAACGCTTCAACACAATCATGCCGATACCTTCACCCAGCATCATCCCATCAGATTTAGCATCGAAAGGTCTAACACTTTCGCTAGGAGAAACCGCAGGGGTTTTGCTGAAGGAGATATAAGCCATGATGGTGTTATCAGTATCCACACCACCAGTTAGCATCATATCGGAGCGATGCTCTACTAGTTCGCTAATCGCCATTTTCAAAGCGCCGAAGGAACTCGCACAAGCAGCATCAACTACACAGTTCATCCCGCCAAAATTTAAGCGGTTGGCAATTCTACCGGCGACTACGTTAGCCAACATCCCCGGAAAAGCGTTTTCATCCCACTTGACGTAAGCGCTTTTGATTTTCTCAATAATTTTTTGGGTATCTTCATCAGATAGACCACTGCTTTTGAGGGCTTTTTCCCAAATCGGATATTCTAAACGAGCTGAAAGTGGCATTCCCAACTGCTTGGCCATAGCCACGCCTAAAACTACCCCTGTAGTGTCGCGGCTAAATTCGCGCGATTCACCATAGCCGGCATCTTCCATTGCTTGTTTCGCTACTACTAAACTTAATAGTTGCGATACATCTGTAACTTCTAAGATGCTGGGAGGAATACCAAACTCCATTGGGTTAAAGTCCACCTCTGGAATAAACCCGCCTCTTTTACAGTAGGTTTTATCTTCTGGGGTTCTAGGATTTGGATCGTAATAATCTTCAACGCTCCAATGTGTGGCAGGTACATCGGTAATACAATCAAGTTTATTAACAATATTTTGCCAGTATTCTCGCAAATTTCTCGCTTGGGGAAACAGCGAAGCCATACCCACAATCGCTATAGGATTTTGTTGTAGTTGTCTGTTAATTTTATTGACTGACACTGGTTTTTCCACCTTCATTTTTTTTCCCTCAATAGACTTAATCAAATCTTTTTCACAACTGTTGATCTGAGCTTCTAATTCCGCCAAAGCAGTATCAATTGAATAAGCAGACATAGGACATAGACTATTCTTGAGTACTGTGGATAGTGAAGCTACAGTTATTGCTGTTGCTTACTAAAAATGAACTATCTCTTCTTGTCAGCAACTAGTTATCTTATCTGCGATCGCTTCGGTGCGGGCGCGCCACAGGTAAGGCTCAATGCCAAAGGATAAAGGATGAAAAAAGATGATGACAAATAGATACAATCCCAAAGTAATAATCAAAGCAGAAGGATAAAAATTAATACTTCACACTTCATCCTTCATCCTTAAAACAGCGCTCGGCTCTTAATAGCAAGAAAGGCAGAAAGAAAAAGGTAAAAACCTTGCTTCTCATGGGTAAAAAATCCCCTGCTCTCCTTCTCCTGTGGGAGACGCTGCGCGAACGGATTCGCCAGTCCCTCTTTGTTGAAACAACAAGACCGGGCTGGCTCACCTGCTCCCTGCCCCCTGCTCCTCTGCTTTTTCATATTGTGGTAGCAGGTCGATGACGTTGTTAAAACTGGTAAAATAGTCTTGGAGCGCGTTAGCTGCTTGACCAGTAAATTCAGTCCATTCGTAATGGTAAAGTTCTGGAGTAATTGTATCCTGCTGGAACAATGGAAACTTAGGAGTAGCTATTAAGACAGAAACGCTTTTTTCTCCCAAACTAGTTTGATTATCTAGCCGAACCGCAGCAACGTAGCTGGTGTTAATGACAACGTTCTGTATCTTGATAAATGCCATAGCCAGTTTCAACGTCCAGGATAATGTATTTTATGGAATTTGACCAAGAAGAGTTGACAAGTTCGTTACAGAAAAGACATCACTTTTACTTGTAATTAATTCAGATTTGTGAACAAATACTCAACCATTTGTAAGGTGATGTCAAGGCGGTTTTGGTTGTTTTTTGCGTTTTTATGCTCAATCAAATAACTAATTTTCCTTGCCGCTTTAAAACGTTTGGATTAATAAAAAGATTAGCATACTTCATAGAAACTAAATCATTTATTTAAAGTAAATTTAGAAAAAAACTGACTACTTGCTAATGAAAAGCGTTAATAAAATATCGAATAGAAGTATAATTTATGGTTGTAATTCAGTAATGCAAACGATGTTTAACTAAGACTGTAAAGTCAATTTTTCCTTGATTTATCAGATATGACAAATATTTTGTGATTAAAATAGCAATTAAATAAATACACATATTAGAGTTATTAACTATCAGTAGTGGTTTCTCAGCAGAACATCATAATTAAACAATTCTTTTTGATGATTTTTAAATATAAAATGCTCACAAGAAACAAGTAGTTATTTATAAAGCAAATCTTAATTTGTAAAATGGTGCGTCACAAACAACATCTTTTTTATTTCACGCAGAGGCGCATACTTCGACTACTTCGGCTACGCTCAGCACAAGTGCGCTCAGTAAGCAGAGGCGCAAAGTAAGAAATATATTAAAGTTACTATTTGACAAAAAAGTTACAGATTTACAACTAGTTTTATGAATTAAAAATCAAATATAAATACTCATAATTTGCAACCCTAAGTAAGCAAAAATAAATAAAAAGACAAAGGAGCAGAGTAGAAGAAGTAGGGCGAGCAGAGGAGCAGCAAGAGGGGAAAAGGGTAAAGGATGAAAAAACCAACCCTTTAACCCTTCTCCTTTCCCCCTTCTTTCCCATGCCCAATGCCCTATTCCCCAATTTTCTGTGCCTCCTTTCCAGTCCATTTTTGCCACCGTAAGATACCACGACTTACCAACTCAGGATGAGTATCTCCCATAAAACAGATACGTCCCATCCTTTCGCAAGCAATGAGAATTTCACCGTGTCCCATAAATGGAGCAATGACAAAGTTATTCTGACTGGTATATAGATTGATTAAGTAGTTGACAATGCCCTCTATTCCTTCAATATTAATTAATGTCTGTGGTTTAGATATTGATTGATGAGAAAAAATGCCCACGTAAAGATTGCCTAAAACTAATTCGTATTGAAAGGGCATCTGACTACATCTGTAAAATTCATAAATGTTACCTTCCGATCGCACCACAGCCACAACTCGTGCTTCATCTATTAAGTAATTATGCTCCCAGTGATTAGAAAGAGTAGCGATCGCTAAAGCTGCATTTGAAGGTAGTAAATTACGGAATTGTTGACTCGCAGTATTGCCACAATACACCAAATGCCTACCTAGTATCCATTCTTCACCAACTTTAACTGGAGCGATCGCAGTTTGTTCACTGGGCTGGGTTGGGCTTTTTTTGACAGCTAATTTAGCTTCTCGCTGCGCTAAAGCACTTTTATGTGCTAACGTCTGTAACTCTTTTTGCTGATTCTGCAATTCAGTAATTAGTTGAGTTTGCCGTTCGGCTTCTTTAAGGTCTCCTTGGGCTTGGGCTAACTCTAAAGCCTTTTGTGCTGCTTCTACCAAGGTACGCTCCTTACTACCAGCCCTAGCTATCTTTAATAGTGCTGTAGGACTATCAGCGATCGCAGTACCCTTAATTATTCGTTTAACTTCTGGGTGGATGCCTTTAGCAATCTGCTTACCGTGCTGAAAGGTACGCTCAGAGTATCCCACTTCTTTAGCAAACTCCACAGTTCGCTTGAGAGGTGGTGAAATCATTTCACCACCTTTAAGGGTATGTTGATTATCACCGACTTTCGCCCTCAACCCCATACGAGCTAGAATTTGGTCTCGTTCTAACCACAGTTCCGAACGCTCCAGCGGTTCTAGTTCATTGCGAATTAAATTTTCGTCAATCTCCGCTAAACGAGATTGGTCAGAATCTTGATAGTTAACAACATTACACTCTACCGCCTCAAGCCCCAACAGCTTACAGGCAGTTAACCGATGCAATCCGGCAATCAAATTGTACTTTTGATCTACTGTAATAGGATTTAATAAACCATTAGTCTTAATTGATTCTTTTAACTCTTTAACTTTTTCGCCCTTAACTGGACGGCGGTTGAGACCAACTTGAATCTGATCTATAGGCACTCTAGGCATAATTATTATTTTTCAAAGCAGTCGGTCAAAACATTAACAAGACGATTAAGATACACCTAATATATGCTCAATATTATAATTTGGCTGACAAAACCAATGAGAATGTCTTATGGTACACAACTATGATTACAGCAATTGTTTAATAATACCAAAACTACTTGTAACGCTTCTCGCTAGGAGCTAGGGACTAGTAAAGAAGCAGGGGAGCAGGGAGAAAAGGAAAAATCGTTAAACAGAGTGAATAAGTGCGAAGTAATTTCAAACTCCCCCTTGCACCCCGCACCCTGCGCCTCTGCCTCTTTCCCATGCCCCATCCCTAATTTTAGTTGACAAAATCAAAGTCTTTTGCCATACTTAATGACAGGTTTATCCAAATTTTCCCAGCCATTTTTATTAGCGCTTCGTTCTTCTTGAGATTTGAACTTTCTAGTTAGAGATATCGTATTTTACGCTACTTGATTCGATGTCAAATTAGGATAAAACTGAGAAAGTTTGGAGTGAAGTCACCATTAATTTTGTCGCCAAATTATTAATTTACGTTAGACGTAAAGGCACATAACAATTCATACAAAATCAATTAAACCAGTGAACAGTAACTGATAACTGTTAAACCCAACTATGTCTTTTGACTGATAACTGTTAACTGTTTAACAGACTTTTTACCTTGTCCCATCTCAACCCGTCAATTCAAATTTGCACTATAGCCATCAAGGCTATTCCCTGGTATAGCATAATTGGAATGAAAATATGGCACTAAATAAGGAACGCCAGTTCTTCACAAAACCTCTAGGTCGGTGGCAGATAATTTTGGCAGCTTCTATTACTTTAGCTACCGGACTTTTATATTTGTCTAGTTTTCCACCAACTAAGCGTCCTCAAGTTCAGACTCCCCCAGCCAAACCTACAACAGTTACTCCTGTTAAAGTTGCCGTGACAGCCTTGGGACGTTTGCAACCTGATGGTGAAGTTATAACTTTATCTGCTCCCAGTTCAACCAACGGTGTTCGAGTCGAAAGACTAATGGTGCAGGAAGGAGAGCAAGTTAAGAAAGGGCAAGTATTAGCGTATTTAGAAGATTATGCTCGTGCTACAGCGGCTTTACAACAAGCTTTAGATAAACTGCAAATTGCCAAAGCGAAATTAGCACAGGTGAAGTCAGGGGCAAAATCTGGAGATATTGATGCTCAAACAGCTGCAACGGCTAGTTTAGAATCTCAATTTAAAGGAGATGTTGCTACTCAAGAAGCAACAATCAACCGTCTTCAGGCTGAAGTAGACAATGCTCAGACCGAAAACGAACGGTATCAGCAATTATACAAACAAGGTGCGATCGCAGCTTCTGTAGCAGATACCAAAGCTTTGCAATTAAAAACTACACAACAGCAGCTGACAGAAGCTAAAGCAGCTCTCAACCGCACTCAAAACACCTACCAAGACCAAATCAAAGAAGCCCAAGCCAAACTCAATAGTGTTAAAGAAGTCCGTAGTGTCGATGTTGAACTGGCACAAGCTGATGTTAAGAGTGCTGTAACTTCTATCAAACAAGCAAAGGCTGACCAAGAATTAACTTACATAAAATCGCCCATAGAGGGCAAAGTCCTCAAAATTCACGCCAGAACTGGAGAAGTAATCGACAGTAGTGGATTTGCTGAGATCGGCAAGATATCTCAAATGTACGTGGTTGCAGAAGTATATCAAACCGATGTACAGAAAGTGCGTGTAGGTCAAAAAGCCATCATTACCAGCAGTGCATTTCCTGGAAAACTGCACGGAACTGTGCGTAAGATTGGTTGGCAAGTTGACAAACAAAACATCTTTAGCCTTAACCCCAGATCAGACACAGATCGCCGAATCGTTGAGGTAAAAATATCCATCGATAATCCCGCAGAGAGTCAACGAGTAGCTCGTTTAACGAATTTACAGGTGGATGTTGCCATTCAACTATAGTCAATAGTCAAGTTGAAATTGATGAATAAGCAGTTCGTAGTGAGCTAGCGCAGTCTTGGGGGTTTCCCCCATGAGCGACTAGCGAACCCGAAGGGTAAGGACTTTATTCCTTCTTTATCTAAGCACTAAAGTACTTACTACAAACCAATGACAACTGACAACTAACAAATAACAATTTAATCCATGAATTTCAAAATTCCTTTGGCATGGCTACAACTAGCCCAGCAAAAAATTCGCTTTCTAGTAGCTATAGCTGGGATTGGTTTTATTGTTCTTTTGATGTTTGTGCAACTTGGTTTTCAAGATGCTCTTTATTCTAGTGCTACAGCGGTTCATCAAAGTCTCAGGGGTGAATTATTTCTAGTTAGTTCTCAATATAAATCTTTGACATCAAGTCAAAGTTTTTCGCGGACTCGGTTATATCAAGCTTTGGGGTTCGATGGTGTAGAGTCAGTTAGCCCCATGTATTTACAGTTTGCTAAGTTAAAAAATCCTGTCTCTGGAGAGAAATATTCAATCTATGTGATTGGGTTTGATCCGGGCAGACCTGTAATGAATATACCCGAAGTTGAGCAAAATTTAGACAAACTCAAAATACCTGATGTCATGCTTTTTGACCGGGATTCTCGCCCAGAATTTGGCCCAATTGCTGCCAACTTTAACAAAGGAGATACCGAACAAACAATTGAAATATTCCCCTTTGATGCCCAAATTGGCTACAGAGTGCGAGTTGGTGGCTTATTTAGTTTAGGCCCTTCCTTTGGTGTAGATGGTAATTTAATTGTCAGTGATTCAACTTTTTTAAGAATCAACCCCAATACTCGTCCCGCAGAAAAGATAGATATAGGTGTCATTTCTTTAGAACCAGGTGTTGATCCAGAAAGTATTCTTAAAAACTTGAAAGCGAGTTTACCTAATGATGTCCAAATTTTTACTCGCCAACAATTTATTGACTTTGAGAAAAATTATTGGTCTTTGAGGACACCGATTGGTTTTATCTTAAACCTCATGTTGACAATGGCTTCTGCTGTAGGTGTAGTGATTGTCTATCAAATTCTTTACAGCAATATTGCTACTCAATTTATTGCTTATGCAACCCTCAAAGCGATTGGATATCCCAATGCCTATCTATTAAAAGTGGTCTTTCAACAAGCACTAATTTTGGCATTAGGAAGTTATATACCAGGGTTTCTTTTCTCTGTAATTTTATATGACTTTGCCAGTAAATCCACTAAATTACCAATCATGATGACTTTTAATAATGCCTTAATTGTCTTGGTGTCGGCAGTTTTAATGTGTATGACTTCAGGCGCACTTGCTATCAACAAACTCCGATCCGCAGATCCGGCTGATATTTTCTAAAGAATGAATTCTTATTGTTCACCATTTATCCTTCATTTTCTATGAACCTCCAAAACAAAACCGTTCTAATTACTGGAATTGACGAATTTATCGGCTTGCGTGCAGCCGAGTTAGCTATAGCGCAGGGAATGAATGTTCGGGGACTACAAAGTTCTAGCGATCGCCAAAAAGTCCAACATTTGGGTATTGAAGTAATTGTTGGTGATATCACCAATCCTACTATTGCCCAAAAGGCTTGTCAGGGAGTAGACATTGTTTTACACACAGCGCAAATTACCCAAGAGGGTGGGCCACTGAAGCATTTTCGGGAAGTTAATGTTAAAGGTGCAGTCAACATAGCTAAAGCTGCCAAAAATGCGGGCGTTAAAACTTTTGTGCATCTTTCTAGTGTGATGGTTTATGGTTTTAACTATCCTAATGATGTTAACGAATCTGGTCCACTTGCTAGTGATAATAATCCCTACTGTCAGACAAAAATTGAAGCCGAAACAGAACTTTTACCACTGAATAATCCACCCGATTTTGGTTTGATTATTATTCGAGCCGGAGATGTTTATGGCCCTGGAAGTATGCCTTGGATAGTCAAACCAATTTTGATGATGCGTCAAAAATTGTTTGCTTATGCTAATGAAGGCAAAGGAGTAATGAACCATGTCTATATAGATAATTTAATCGATGGAATTTTTCTAGCGATCGCCAAAGAAACCTACGGAGAAATCTTTAATATTACCGATGGACAAGACACCTCTTGGAAAGAGTATTTCATGCGCCTCGCCGCAATGGAAAACTTACCTGCACCCATGTCTTTACCCAAAGATGAAATGAAGTTATTTTTGCGACTTCGCCATCAAGGACAAAAACTTTTTCGCCAAAAAGCCGATATCCTCCCTGAGTCTGTAGATTTTATGACTCGTCCTCATACTTATTCGATTGCTAAAGCCCAAACCCTGTTGGATTACAAACCAAAAATTGATTTAGAAGAGGGAATGAGGCTTACAAAAGAATGGATGCAACAAACTGATCTGCAAAAGTAAAGCGTTGATAAAATTATTTACAAATTTATCCAGAATTTGTTTCCTATGAGTCACAATCAGCCACGGTTGAGCATTGGGTTGCCTGTATACAATGGTGGAAAATTTCTCAAAGAAGCCATAGATTCACTATTGGCTCAGACCTTTGAAGATTTTGAGCTAATTATTTCAGATAATGCCTCTACAGATAACACTGAGGAGATTTGTAGAGACTACATTGACCAAGACAAACGTATACGTTATTACCGCAATCCAAAAAACATTGGTTGCGCTCGTAACTTCAATCGGGTTTTTGAATTATCTTCAGGTGAATACTTTAAATGGGCTGCCCATGATGATCTACATGCTCCAGAGTTTATTAGCAAATGCATTGAGGTACTTGACAAAGACCCTAGCATAATCTTGTGCTACTCCCAAATATATTTCATTGACGAACATGGAAAGTTTCTTCAAAACTATGATATTCAACTTCAGGTAGATTCCTCAAAACCACACGAGCGTTT
>JBBSOP010000111.1:0-11349 GCA_038259655.1 Chroococcales cyanobacterium | reverse complement strand
TACTTGGCAGATCATGTCCACAAGCAATTTCCTGTAATCGAACAGCGCATTTTTGATTTAGGAACAGTGCCACCTTTGGACTACGCTTCTGCCCTCAACGACTGTATCGATGAATTTAAACCAACACTGCTAGTATTTTCGTGGCGGGATATCCAAATTTATGCCCCAGTTGGTGGACGCGGTGGAAACCCTCTGCAAAACGCCTTTGAATTTTACTATGCAAAAAATCCCTTGATTAAATTACGGGGGGGATTGGGTGGTTTGCGAATCTTCATCGCTTACTATGGAGAACTGTGGCGTAATCAGGGATTAATCAAACGCGGTTTAAAACGCGCCCAACGATATCATAATGATGCCCGTGCGGTTGTTGGTGGCGGTGCAGTCAGCGTATTTTATGAACAGTTGGGTAAAAGCTTACCTCCAGGAACAATTATTTCTGTTGGTGAAGGGGAAACTCTGCTAGAAAAACTTTTAAGTGGCGGCAAGTTTCAAGATGAACGTTGCTATGTTGTGGGAGAAACTCAACCACGTCACAAGTTGATTCACGAACAACCCACACCCTTAGAAAAAACCGCTTGTAACTACGACTATATAGAAGGCATCTGGCCGGAATTTAATTTTTACCTGCAAGAGCAAGACTTCTACATTGGTGTCCAAACCAAGCGCGGCTGTCCCCACAACTGTTGTTATTGCGTTTACACCGTCGTTGAAGGTAAACAGGTACGTATCAACCCAGCAGATGAAGTCGTTGCCGAGATGCGCCAATTATATAATCGCGGCATTCGCAACTTCTGGTTTACCGATGCCCAATTTATCCCCGCCCGCAAATTTATCGACGATGCAATAGAACTTTTGCAGAAAATTGTTGATTCGGGGATGACAGATATTCATTGGGCAGCATATATCAGAGCCGACAATCTGACACCCCAGTTGTGCGATTTGATGGCAAAAACCGGGATGAATTACTTTGAAATCGGTATTACTAGCGGTTCTCAAGAACTCGTGCGAAAAATGCGGATGGGGTACAACCTGCGAACTGTCTTACAAAACTGCCGTGATTTGAAAACCGCTGGGTTTAACGACTTAGTATCCGTCAATTATTCCTTCAATGTGATTGACGAACGCCCCGAAACTATTCGTCAAACCATCGCCTACCACCGCGAACTAGAACGAATTTTTGGCGTTGATAAAGTCGAACCTGCCATCTTCTTTATTGGACTGCAACCGCATACCCATTTAGAAGAATATGCTTTCAAAGAAGGCATCCTCAAACCAGGGTACGATCCCATGAGCTTAATGCCGTGGACAGCCAAGAAATTATTATGGAACCCCGAACCTCTTGGTTCCTTCTTCGGCGAAGTCTGCTTGCAAGCTTGGCGACAAAATCCCAACGACTTCGGGCGCGAAGTCATGAAAATCTTAGAAGAAAAGCTGGGTTGTGCCGACTTAGAAACAGCACTTTCTGCCCCAATTGATACCAAAGAAAAACAATTGGCAGGCATATCATGATGTCTTCTTCGTGTCTTTGTGCCTTTGTGGTTAATATAATTTTTTTGTAACCACAAAGACACAAAGTAAAATCATAAGCAAATTGGGAGAATAAAAGCAAATTTTTAATTATGAATAATCAAAGACTATGTTAAAAGGTTCAATTTTACAACAGATCGAAGCAGCACATCGTCATAGCACTAGACCAATTCGATTGGGGGTGTACTACAAAAATACCCTAGTATCCCTGTGCCATGCCTTAGAAGACCATATCTTAACTGACAACAGTCAACCTTTAGTAATTGCAGCCTTTCAACAAGGTAAATGGTATCTGCAAGAAGCAGAACGATATGCAGATATTGCTAAGTGCAGCCGTGAAGTTGTCATTATGGCAGGGACAGATACAGGCTTTGCGGAACATTCCACAAGCCAATTACCCAATGTGAATTTAGTGGCATTAGATGCGGCTGATCCTGTATCGCAGGAGTGGCACTTAATTATTCTTGCGCCTAATTACACAGCAATGGTACTTTGTCAAGAGTTATCAGAAGCTGATTATGGCGTGGGAGGATTGCCAGACACAGATTTAGAGCGTAAATTCTATGGCTTATGGACATTTGAGCCAGAGTTAGTACAAGAGACAGTAGAATTAGCGATCGCTCACATTCAACCATACAACCCAGAGCTAGCAAAAAAACTTGTCACCCATCAAAAATCAATACAGTCTAGTTTAGCTCCACCAAAAGATTTGGGTACAGTTGTCTGCCGCGTAGTCGATTACCTCCAGACAGGACAAGAAAATTTATCTATCCCCGCAGCGATGCGTCAACAAGCACTAGATCGCAACTTGGTTTCTAACGAAATCCAGGCGTTTTTGCGGATGGCGCAACTAATGGACATGGCAGATGTCAACAACCCAATGGCAGCGGCAGAAGTAGTAGCGCTTTCTGAGACAATGGGACAGCTTCTAGAACTACCAGCTTGGCAAATTAAAAGATTACGCCTAGCAGGTTTGTTGCACCGCATAGATCCATTACAAAAAGCCCAAAGCGTTCTGACTCCTGGGACATCGACTCGTTACCAAGAAGAACATGCCCCCAGCTGCCCCTTAACTTGTCCCTTAGTACCAGGAGCGCAGGTGTTGCGAACAATGCCCCGACTGCGGGCAGTTGCCCAAATAATCACTCACCAAGCTGAGTGGTGGGATGGTACAGGGGAACCTGCGGGTTTAGCTGGAGATGAGATTCCCCTAGAGTCGAGAATTGTGGCTTTAGTTGCAGATTTTCAGTGGCGAGTCAATAATATCAAATCTGCTAACAAAACGCGCGAAGAGATATTTACTCAAGCTTTAGACGAATGCAGACAACAACAATCAACCCGCTTTGATCCTAAACTTATAGATGCTTTAGCTTTATTGGTTATGGGTTTGCAACAGGGACTCGATTTACCCCTGATGTCGCCTAAAATCAGTAGCGGTATGTGGTTAATTGATTCCCGCTGGGATAGCCATAGCAAGAATAGTGAGGAGATTAGTAGTTACCTTAAATGAATATCGAAGACATTAGATCAGGAAAAATTAAGCAACTCCCAGGAGTAAATTTAGAAGACGAGGAACTCTCTCAACTCGACTTAAGCCGCATTAATCTTGCAGGTGCTACTCTTGTAGGTACTGATTTTAAAGGTTCCAAACTCGAAGGTGGTCATTTTGAGGGAGCCAACTTAATGCAAGCGAACCTACAAGAAACTGACTTGCGAGCAAACCTCATGGGAGCGAACTTAATGCAAGCAGATTTGACAGGTGCTGACTTGCGGGGTAGCAATTTGCGCGGCGCTAACTTAATGGGAGCAAGACTCAACGATGTATCTTTAGCTGGTGCTTTTTTGAGTGGCGCTAATTTGATGAACATCAACTTACAAGGCGTTGATTTAAGAGGTGCTGACTTGCGAGGTGCAAACCTAACTGCGGCTAACCTCAAAGGTGCTGATTTGAGCCGTGCTGATTTGCAAGGGGCGCTGTTGAGTGAGGCAAATCTTGAAGAAGCTGACTTGCGTGATGCCAATTTAGCAGGGGCAACTTTGACGGGTGCTAATTTATTATGTGCGGAATTAGCAGGTACAAATTTGAGAGGTGTAAATTTAGAGAAAGCGTGTATGGTGGGTACAGTGATTGAAACAAATTTAACATCATAAATATCAGGCGTTGCTGAATTAAAATATGAAATTCAAAAATTAACTTTTCTCAAGATAGATGCTAACGGTATTTTTCGAGTATTATATGTTGTGCGTCATCTTTCCCACCTTTTAAAGCAACGCCTCATTTCTACCGTTATCAGGGCCTGTGCTGTTGTAGCAGGATATAGCAGTTGCTAACGCCACTCCCAACAGTTCAGCATATTATGCTCAACTCTGTGCTGCTAGTATCTGTGGTTTACACGATACGCTTAATGCTTTTTAACCAATGCCGATTATTTGGTGCGGTTGAGTATTTAAGAGTAGCACAATTTTGTTTTATGCAGTCATTTAGTCAATGAATCTGCATCATGGTTGTGCTTGCATACTTACCGTAAAATCCCGTAAAGGACAGGTAAAAGGTGAACAGTGATACTGAATTTTTGTAAAAATCTACAAACTTCAATAAATAATCCCATTAAATATTTGAGTTTGTTGTTATACCTGTAATTATCACTTCCCTTTTGTTGCACAGTCATTGCTCCTCATACAGCAGCCACCCCTCTAGAGAGTCCACACATGCTTAAACCCCTCTTGCTGTCAGGATGGTTCCGCGTTCAACCATTTCTCAATTATGTTGTCGTTGTGATGCTGATTGCTCCCTTAATTGCAGCATCGGGTCACTCTACCTCAGCGAAACAATCAAAAGCTGTAGCAAAAATTACTCCTGAAACTGGAGACTCTGACTCCATACCGCAGGAAGTGGCTACTGTCAGTCAGCCTGATTTAACTGAAATATTAAAACCATCTGAAGTTTACTCCAGAACTGAAGAATCTGATTCGGTACGGTTGACAATGGATGGTGTTGAGGAAGCGCCAGTATTACAAGAGGACAAAATAGAGTCTTTGGTAGTAGAAGATTATTCTGTATCAAGCAGCAATTTAGCTACTGCTGATACATTGGCCACAGTAGAACTCGCGCCAATTCCAGAGATTCCTGTTAATAAATTAAATTTAGTACAAAAATTAAAAGCTGCAAAAATTCAATCTTTAAAAGGAGAAAATAATTCTCTATCAAGGAAAGTTCCTGTTACTAAATCATTAGCAGCAGTTCACGTTGCGCCAATAGCACCAATTCTGACAGAATTACAACCAAACTCCACAACGGAAGCACCGATCACAGAACAGCCTGATGAGGAACAAGCAGTACAAGCAGATCCCATAGGAAGTCCTCATCCGATCCCTTGGAGATGGATTCTAGGAACTCAGGAGACTATTGGTGCTAAAGGCAATTCTGGAGTGCGCTATTACCGTAGTGTGCCTGTGATTTCTCCTGATGGAAGGTATGCGGTTTATAGCAGGGTACAAATGGAAGTAAAACCCGAAATGTATAACAGTAGGGTTACTAGTGTTTTATTTGTAGAAGATCAGCAAACCAAAAATTTGCGAGTGATGGCTTCTACTTCTTCCGTAAAAGATCCCTTATTAACCACAAATGTTTCCTTGTCAGAACAAGATGATAAAAATGGCAAAATAGGGGTATTAGTTCCTGTTAGCTGGTCAGAAAAAAGCGATCGCTTTTTAGCACGTAAATTTGAAGGGGTATTCAACACAGGCGATGCTACAGATCATGCAGTAATTTGGGATCGTCAAAAAGATCATGCCAATACTGTTGCCCCATCTCAAGAAAAAGATGGGCATGAAAAGATTGCGGTGTTGTTAGGTTGGAGTAAAAATCAACCAGATCGTGTTTTGTTCCGCGCGGGTGAAATGGGTGAGGAGAATTGGCCTTTAGTGCAAGTTGGTACTGATGGTAAGACAATCAATACCACAGATACAGATCAGCCGATTACCTTCGGTCAAAAAGTTACAGAAGTTTGGGCAGGGCCACAAGTCGCTTCTCGATAGTTTATAGAAAATTTCCTTGTTTCCCGTTGTTAATACAGTAACAACGGGAAATTTATTTTATGGGATGTCCTACAGATTGAGATTCTTCTGTTTCCAGCCAAGATTCTAGTTCCTTTGGTGTCATGTTGACTGAAGCATGAAACTCATCTATGAATGATTTAACATCTTTGCTCATAACGCTATATTACTCTGCAATTTTCTCTAGGGCATCAAGTTTATGAGCTGCTTCTTTGTCAGTTTTGTCACTTTTGACTAAATACTGGGGATTATCTTTAGAGGCAGCAACATGATGTCCACCAATATCTATGGGCGAAGTTAATT
The DNA here is from genome assembly GCA_038259655.1 of Chroococcales cyanobacterium. Lineage (GTDB taxonomy): Bacteria > Cyanobacteriota > Cyanobacteriia > Cyanobacteriales > Nostocaceae > Halotia. The sequence continues at coordinate 5,463 of JBBSOP010000111.1, read as the reverse complement.
TTTTTTCTACTTTACCAGTAGTTTCACCCTGGGCTGTGTTCCACTTCACCTTATCGCCTTTCTTTAATTCTTCAGTCACGAGTTTTTCTCTTGGCTATTTTATACCTATTTATTGTGTTCAGGTTGCCAAAAAAATTAATCAGCCGAACGATAGAAATGGGTAACTGATCATCTGAAAAACCAGAACCCCGACTTTTTTAAAAAGTCGGGGTTCTGAGTCTAAGCTAAATGAGGTAGTTTTTGAGAAATTTCCGGTGCAAATCAATCGTCTTACTCAACAATTCCAGTTCATTATTGAAATTGATCGCCTCAAGTTAATACTCCGTCAAACCTTGCTTACCGATGGTTCGCGTCGAGAAAATAGTGCCGAACACTCTTGGCATTTGGCGATGATGGCGATCGCATTGGCAGAATATACTCCAGAGGGTGTTGACTTGTTTCATGCCATCAAAATGTTGCTGATTCACGATTTGGTAGAAATTGATGCTGGTGATACCTTCTGTTACGATGTCGAGGGCAATCACAGCAAGGCAGAAAAAGAAACTCAAGCCGCATTAAGGCTATTTGGACTTTTGCCAGCAAATCAAGGTAGCGAGTTGTGTTTACTCTGGGAAGAGTTTGAAGCCAGGAAAACACCCACAGCTAAGTTTGCCGCAGCTTTAGATCGCATACAACCTCTACTGCACAATCAGCAAACTGAGGGCGGAACTTGGCGCATTCATGGCATTAAGCGAGATCAAGTGATGAAACGGGTAGCACCCGTAGAAACAGGTGCGCCAGAACTTTGGCCATTTATTCTGCAACTGATTGATGACTGTGTAGCGGCAGGTTATCTACAAGAATCTCTAGCAGCCCTTTAAATTCAAGACTGATGCGCCGAAATTGCTTCCCATTCAGACGGTGAGAGGGGTTGCACTTCGATTTCCATATCAAAACAATCACAAGCGGCAACAATTAAAGCTGCAATAATCTTTTCTACACTGAGATTTTGGGGTAATTGCACAGTTGTCGAAAATGCTGCACCAAATACTTGGGTAAATAATTCTGCATTTTGATTTAAGCGAATTGAACCATGTTGTAAAATTGCTTTTCCGCGTCGCAGTTGGGCGCTACCAATCAGTTTAGTTTCATCTGGTAAAACTAAATCTGCACCTGTGGCAGTGCCAAAACAGTTAGGGTTGTGGATATAACCTCGCCCAGCTGTACCATAATGTAATTCAACGCCAAGCGATCGCCAGCCTTGAATCAAAAACTCACAAATTTTTTCGTATACTTGGAGGCGACTACCAGTTAATCCCGATGTAATCACGGCATAAGTTAAATCGCCTTGGTGTAAAACAGCCCTACCACCAGTCGCACGCCGTACTAAATCTAGTTTCTGACCTTGCCAACTTAAATTTTGCCAATATTCAGGATATTGACGTTGATGATACCCCAAAGAAATGGCAGGTGGCGACCAAGTGTAAAAACGCAAAGTTGGGGGATGGTGTCCAGACAAATGTTGTTCTAACAACCATCTATCAATCGCCATCTGCACATCACCAGAGGTTTCTAGTAAAGGAATTAGTCGCCACACTTTATAATTCAAGAGTTAAAAGTTAGTTACTTAGTTAAGCCCCACCAAATTCAGCTTGTAAAATTTCATCGTTGTCATCAGCAATCGTGGCTACGATAGTAATCAACCGGGAAACTTCCGCAGGAGATAATTCTTCTAGAATGCGTGTCGATATCACAACTACTTGGTTATCAATAATACCAAAACGGGCTTCCAGAGTGCTAGAACAATTCATTTCCAAAAGCTGCCGCATCAACTTGGATTCATCTTTAGCAGGTAACTTTAGGACTACAGACCACACTGTAATGGTGTCTTCGTCAGTTTTGCCAGTGAGTTGTACAAACACTTCCACACTGCCATACTTAAATTTCCAGAGATAACCGCCCTCTGGGCTATGGCTGACCATTGCACTGTCATCTTGTTCTAAAGTATCAATCACATTTTCGATGACTTCTACATGATTGACAGTTGTTGTTTCCATAATCACTGCATCATCGAGTTCGTTGCTAGATAGGGTTTCTTGGTAGCTTGCCATACAGATTTTTGTCTCAATATACTAGCTGTTTGCTCTACACATACTTTATAGCTTGTAGGCGCAGTTAGTTTGAGTCCCTGAAGTGATATTTTGGTCATCAGTTATATTAATGCAAATTTTCTGTGACTTATGTCTTCTATCTCTCAAACCGTGCAGAATCGTGATGTTCGTCAGTTGGGTATTAACCCCAATTACTGCTTTAGAAGACCGCTGTCCCCATCGTCAAGTTAAACTTAGTCATGAACAGGCGATCGCTGACGAATTAGAATGTGCAGCAGTTCCATTGGATGTGAGTTATATTTATCCTCACTGGGTTTCTACTTTGGGGAAAGACTTTAAAATTTACTGTTTATTGTGTTCTATAAATGAGACACAGACAAAAGCTTATTTGATTCATTTTACTTCATTAAATGCCTTTTGGCGATTGCACAAATTGCCTATGTGGTTTCGGCGATTTATCAAAAATAGTTTGTTTGGTGCAGCGCAAAAGTTACTTGATGGTTTAGTAATTCAAGATGTGCAGATGATTGAAGAAGAATAACAGGCATATTTACGGAATCCCTAAATGCGAAATTATGAATTGAATCGGGCATTGATCAGTGTACAAAGGTTGATGAAAAATTAGGTTGATCATTTGTAATTCGTAAGATAATCGCCATTTATTACGACCACTCGGAAAGGTTGAAATAAAGGGCATTTTGTCAATCAGTTAAAATACCCAAAATAATTTCTATAAAATTTCTTTTAGAAAAATCAGAATTTTAAATTTGGTTGCGATAATACCTTTAGCTTGCCCAAAGTAGTGTAGCTATAAACTGTTGAAGTCCTAAAAGTTTTCAGACCATCAACTTAATTAACAAAAAAAGCTCAAGGAGGTGTTTTTTAGTTAACTTTTGAAGTTCTCTTCGATCCATTACACGCGAGGAGTGTTCATGACTGCTTCATCATCAGATCATTCAATCACTAATAGCCTGGACATAGCTAGGCAAGAATATCAATATAACTATACCCATATTCCACCTATTGCAATGGTGGATCAGGTTCCTGCTGCGGAAAGCTTTTCCACTAACTGGTATTGTTTATTAGCCGAGCAGTTACGGGTTATTTTTGTCAATACCTTAATCACTAACCGAGGTAATCGCGGTTCTGAGTCTGTCCGCGATGATGTCAAAATGTTTATCCTCGAAGCCTTGATTAAGGGGGCGATACCAGCCAGAATCACTATTCTTGCTAGAGTTTTACAAATTATCCCTCAGTTTTTGATTAAAGGAATATCCAAAGATTTTAGCGAACTCGATGATTTGTTGTTTTCTATTTTGAGAGAAAATGGAGTATTGATTCTCAATGATGTTCTAGATGGGGTAATTGCTCTTTTATACGAAGGACAACCCACAGGCCATGTAACCAGTCTCAAGGACTACGAAAAGTTGTTCCCGATGATTGAATTACCAGCGATCGCCCAAAATTTTCAAGAAGATCAGGTGTTTGCCTATATGCGAGTGGCTGGTTACAATCCTGTGATGATTGAACGGGTAACTAATCTTAGCGATCGCTTTCCAGTTACAGATGAACATTATCAAGCAGTCATGGGGAGCGATGATTCTTTAGCTGCTGCTAAAGCAGAAGGCAGACTTTACCTAACAGACTATAAAATCTTAGAGAATGCTATCAACGGTACATACCCAAACGAGCAAAAATATCTCTATGCTCCCCTAGCACTCTTTGCGTTACCTAGAGGCTCAGATCCCAACCGTTTACTGCATCCAGTCGCTATTCAATGTGGTCAAACCCCAAGCCCAGATTACCCCATCGTTACCCCTAAATCTGGTAAATATGCTTGGCTATTTGCTAAAACTATTGTCCAGATTGCAGATGCCAACATTCAAGAAGCCGTCACCCACCTCGGTAGAACACATCTATTCGTTGGTGTCTTTGTGATGGCAACTTATCGACAACTGTCACTCAACCATCCCCTAAGACTGCTGCTACACCCCCATTTTGAGGGTACATTGGCAATCAACGATGCCGCCCAACGTAGTCTGATTGCCCCTGGCGGTGGTGTCGATAGATTACTGGCATCAACGATTGATAACTCACGTGTTTTAGCAGTCTACGGATTGCAAAGTTATGGCTTCAAGAATGCCATGTTACCGAAGCAATTCCAGCAGCGCGGTGTAGATGATACCAACTTACTACCTGTTTATCCTTACCGGGATGATGCTTTGTTAATCTGGGATGCCATTCATCAATGGGTTACAGACTACCTTAACCTTTACTACGCTATAGATGCAGACATACAAAAGGACGTAGCCCTTCAGGCTTGGGCAGCCGAAGTTCAAGCTTACGATGGTGGTCGAATGCCAGATTTTGGTGAAGATGGAGGTATTCAGACGCGGGACTACTTAATTGATGCCGCGACGCTGATTATTTTCACAGCCAGCGCTCAACATGCAGCGGTGAATTTTCCCCAGAAAGATTTAATGGGTTATGCCGCAGCCTCACCATTGGCAGGTTATTTGCCAGCTTCCATTTTGGGGAGAGAAGTTACTGAGCAAGACTACCTGAATTTGCTCTCACCCTTGAATCAAGCGCAACGGCAATACAATTTGCTTAGTTTACTGGGGTCTTTATATTACAACAAACTCAGTGATTATCCGCAGGAATACTTTAAAGATCCATTGGTAAAACCTTTATTGCAGGCGTTTCACAGCAATCTACAAAAAGCAGAAGATACCATAAATGAGCGCAATTTACACCGTCCTCCCTATGAGTATTTGCTACCTTCTAAAATTCCTCAAAGTATTAATATCTGAACTCGATGGTTTTGCTGAGTCAGGGTATGAATTTACTCACGCAGAGACGCATACTTCGACTGCGCTCAGTAAGCGGAGGCGCAGAGAGTAAGAGTCTTGATAACCCAAGTTGTAAGCATAGGTGAATATTATGGAACTCAAAGATAAAGTCCTTAAAAGCCACGATCGCCAAATCCAGCTTTCTTATCGTCTAGCCAAAGTTGGTTACGACACTGTAATTGGTAAGCTTCTGCGCTTACGTCTTTATTACACTGAAGCTTTGGTTATGTTGGGGGCATGGAGAGATTTTCTCTATATTCGCAAACAATATATTGGAGACAAGTTTTTTGCGGTAGATCAAGCAATTATGCACACTAATCATGCCCAAGTCAAAGAACTGATGCAGACTGAGCCACAAGTACGGGGAAATGATTTAGGCATTATTAGAATATTAGCTCCTAGTTACCTGCTCAACAATCCATTGAGCTTGGGCATGAATGGGAATGAACACACAGGGGTTCGGGCTGTGTTCTCGCAAGCGTTACCAGATCCTGATGAACAGGCTGGGGCGATCGCAAATT
>JBBSOP010000110.1:0-11351 GCA_038259655.1 Chroococcales cyanobacterium | reverse complement strand
GAGAGCGAAATGAGTTATCCCAACCACCAATTTTGTGAAGCACTTCACGTTCTACGACTAGGGTTTGCTTAGTGCTGTAAGATTTGCCTGGTTCTAGTTCCTCTAAAGAAAAGTGAGCGCCACGCTGACGCTGTAGTGGAGGTAGACGCGTTTCTAAGACTTGACCTTGAGGGTTCACCTTTTCCAAGCCCGATATTACCGCTACTGGTGCTGGTAGCGTTGTCTGAGACAGCGCCTCTAGGGATACAGCAGCCATGTGGGGGAGGAGGCGATCGTCATCATCAAGGAATGTCACCCATCTACCGAGGGCGGCTTCAAGACCGACATTGCGAGTTCCCGCACCACCATGAGGTTGTGATAAGCGAATCGTCTTGAGTCGAGGATGACTTGGTAAGTTTATCGGCTGGGTCGAAGCATCGTCAACAACGATAACCTCAAAATCATCTATAGTTTGGTCAAGGGCACTTTTGACAGCGTGGGCTATTAGATGAGGTCGGTTATGGGTGGGAATGATAATGCTGAGTAGAGGTTGGCTCATCTTTAAAGCCTTTATTGATTGAGGTTATAAAGAGCGAATAATCAGTTACTAATAACTTTCCATGTCCGTGGTTGATAGAATAAACACCTACTTACAGTCTTGTTAGTTTTGACAGTGAATCTAAAAGATTCAATGATATCAAATGACTGTACACCCCGGCGAATGTAAATTTTAGCGCTGTACACACCAGGTATTAAAGAACAGTAGGGCATATACATTTGAATCTCAGATTTACCGGGTAATATTGTTAGTTCTTCATTATCACTAGCAGTAGTTAGATATAATACCCGATCATTCTCCCCTGATAAAGCTGTTACTGAAACACCTAAGTTGGCTTGATCAATTTTTTTATAAGCTTTGCATTCAACACATAAAGAAGCAGGTTCGCCTGAAAGTAGTGCTTCTAGGAAATTTCCTTGATCATCTTTAAAAAATACAGAAGTAATATCTAAACCCATACTTTCTGCTTCAGACTTTTCGGGCAGAACTATTCTTCCTAAAGCGCTTTCTGTACCACTAAGACAAAGGTCTTCTTCATATTTACGAATTACTGATTCGGTCTCACCATAAGTAATTAGTTGACCTTTCGATAAATAAATTGAAGATTTACATACATTCAGGATGCTATGGGAGTTATGAGAAACCAACACAAAAGCCGTGCCATTTTCTCGAAGTTGAGCTAACTTCTTATGGCACTTCATTTTAAATTTTATATCTCCTACAGCTAATACTTCATCAATTAGCAAAACATCCGGTTCTATATAAACTGCACAAGCAAATCCTAGCCTAGCTGCCATTCCAGAACTATAAGTTTGTACTGGTGCATCAATCGCATCTCCAATTCCAGAAAAATCTATCACATCTTGAAATCTTTCTTTGATTTCCTTGGTGGATAGACCTAAAATTGACATATTTGCGTATATATTTTCTCGACCTGTCAGGATGGGATTAAACCCGGCTCCTAGTGCAATTAATGGGGCTAGTTTGCCCTTAACTTTTACAAAGCCAGTATCAGGTTTAATCAAACCACTAATGATGCGTAGTAGTGTACTTTTGCCAGCACCGTTTGATCCTACTAACCCTATAGCTTCTCCTCGCCGCAGTTGAAAGCTCACATCTTTAAGCGCCCAAAATTCTTTGGGACGCAAAGTATCACTTTTTCTATTGCCTCCTACTAACTCTGTGGCAATGTCTTGGACACCATAGAGTAAAGAACTTTTTAGATCTCTACAGAATTTTTTAGAAACGTTATCAACTGAAATAAGTACTTCAGTATCTTGAGGCTGAACAGAAATTTCTTGATCTATTAACTTAATCATCATTTAAGAACTAACTCTCTCAACCACAAAAGGCATAGCAAGGCGAAATGCAATCCAGGTTAATAGTAACCCTACTAAAGTAATGGCACTTACCAGCCAAAAACGACTAGGATCTGATACCACTCCTGTTGTAGCTAAATCTCGTGCTGTTACTAGTAAAGGAGTAACGGGATTCATTTGTACTAAAAACCCAAAGGTTCCCTCTTTAGGAACTGGATAAACTACAGGAGTCAAGAATAACCAAAAACCTGTAATTAGAGTTAGTCCTTTAGATATATCTTGATATAATACCCCTATTGGAGCTAATAAAACTCCGAGAAACGTTCCCAACAAAATTAAATTAATTAACGGTACTGGAGTTAAAATTACTGTCCAAGTGATAGGAATGCGAAACCAGATAAACAATGCCACTATTAAAATTAGCTTGACAGCAAAATTAAAAAATACTTCGCCCAACTTTGCTAAAATAAGTGCCTCTCGTGGAAAATTAACTCTGGCTAACATGGGTTTTGCCACTGTCACAGCTTGCACTGGCCCATTTAAAGCTTCGACAAATGTCTGCCACAACGCTGTGCTGAACATGACATAAGCCGGATAAGGTAAATCTGTTGCACCAACATTAATGACATTGGCTTTATTGGCAAGGGTAAAACCAGTAGCCATAATAATAGGTGGTAAAAAAGCCCAGGCTATTCCTAAAAACGATTGACGATATTGAGCGCTAATATCTCTGATCATCAATCGCCAAGCGAGTTCACGAGAAGCTAGCAAGTCTCGCCACATTTGCCGAAATAATTGCTTAGGATGTCTAAGCATACTTTCAGGTGTATAAACTACCTCAGGTGGCATTGTAAACCCTCATTTTGTGATACAAACTCTATCCTTTTGATCGCAGCCTACCTACAATTTTTCTATAAAAATATAGTGAATCATGGGAGAGTTTGATTCTGCTCGTTATCCATCGCACTTTGCCTGCAAATTTTCTATAAACGTATATTGGGTTATTAAACAATTGAATTGCGATCGCCTTTAAGCCAATCAGTGTCCCAAAATAACTGTTAAGCGGGTTATAAGGATACTTATTCAATATCGGGGCAGTTTGAGAAAGCAAATCAATTTGATATTGAGCATTAATCCGACAAGACTCCTCCAGTCCAAGTAAAAGTGCATAGTTACGAGCAGCATTGATAATGGGAACTCTTTCAACTTGAGTGAGGTCGTACAACTGTTCTTTTGAACTTTGCCAGCCTCCTAAGCGTTGCTCGATAAAAAATCGATCTCGCCAATCCAAGTGTTCTTGTGGGGTTTTTTGAGCCCATTCTAGCCAATCGCGGATTTTTTCCGTCATGACTGAATCCGCTGGCTCTCCAAATAGTTGGGCAATTTGTCGAGCGCAAGTTCCCGGATCGTCGAAAGTATCAGGCAATAAATCACGAAAAAGTGCTTTGCCTGTTTCAAAGCACCAGCCGCCGACAGAAATTCCTTTTAGGTGATCCCTTACACTTTGCATAAAGGGTTCAGCGTCGCCGACTGATACATGTCCACCAGTATGTTCTGCAACTAAGTGCTGACGGTCGTCATTGCTCTTACGTCCTTGCAAGAAGATGTGTTTATACCCTAGCTCTTGTGCCAGTTTAGGCGGTAGCAAGCGATCGCCAAGTGACATTCTGGCACTAACACGGGTAAAGGGAATAATCTTGATGTTGGCATAATTAGCCATAGCAAAAACGAGTCGTGAGTCTATACCAGCTGTTAAACCTATCCACAATTCGTTTTTTTCTGTGGGTAGCCGCTTGAGTGCCGTTACCAAGCTGTTCTTGAGAAGTTCTACAGTTTTATCATAGCCAAGGGAAGGATCAATAGGCGGCATTAGCGATCGCGATCGAATACTGCCTGTTTGAAGTTCAATAACTTGGCTTGGCAACAGACGACTTATGCCCACAAAGCGGGAATAAGGAGGTGGAAACCACGAGATTCCAACTTCATAACGCAAGGTTTCAGGAACCACTACAGGCGCAGCATCAGGCGAAAGTATCTTAGTAAGCAGCACCGAACTGCTTGATACCCACATTTGTTTCTCAGATGTTGTTCCGTAAAAGCAACCGAGTAGACCGCTAGCATCCATGTGTATTTCACTACGACCGATTAATACCCAGCGACCTGCCCAGCTAGCATAGAGGTCTGGTACATCAGCGCTTGCTGTGCGTGCAATCTCTATTAAGGGGTCTGCTTGAGATTCAATTGTCTCTACAGCCAGTCCCAGAAGCATCCACACGATACCATCGGCATCGCTTGCCCAGCCAGCACGGAGTTCGGCACAGTAAGAAACCCAGGTAGATGCATCAAGTTGATGAGATTGCCAATCTTCATAGGCGCGAAAGACTTTTGGCCCGACAACGAACTGTCGTCGGTGAGACCGCATCCTAAATTTAGAGTCTTGATCAGGCAAAAATGTTTCATTTTTTGCCAAAGTTTCATTGGTGATCGCGCTCATGAAAAATTTGTATTCTTAGCTGATTCAGGGAGTTGTTATAGAAATAAATCTTACCTTTACTACAACTTCTAATCAAAGTTGTGTCTGGTAAACTACTATTGTTTGTGAGTTCGTATCTCATCAACTACGTGATGATGCTGTCATTCCAGATTGCGCCAGTTGTGATGAGTCTGGATTTTGGACACTCGATAAGTGTTTTTGAGCATAACGAGTGGTCACAAAACGGTTGACTGCTTTATCTATGAAAAATAAAACTTTTCCAGTTGCCTTTGAGCCAAACTTGCCAATGGGCAATTTACGGGCAAGAGGACTAATAATTGTCATATTCCGCCTCCATCCTAACCGTTTGTACTTATTTTTAAAGTACTCATCTTCAGTTAGGTTCCATTTATCACGTAAGCGCTTGAGACTTGTTAGTTCCCAGGCATCGCTCCAACGCAACATGTAGTAATTTATATCTGTTAATTCTAATGGTTGCCCTGTTACATAAGTCATTAAAGATTTAGGTTCAAGATAGACTGTACCACCAATTTCAGATACTAAAATGCATAAGTCAACATGTTCTTTTGTGTTTAGTAGTTCTTCATCTAAAAGACCAATTTGCTGAAATATCTCTGTACGTACCATCATGCAGTGGAACTCTGCTAACCCAGTTTGATGCCGTTGCATCTGGGGGTGTACATCTGCTATTTTCCGCCCTTGCTTATAAATTTTTTCAATTATCCGTCGTCTTGTGGTTTCGCCTTTGGTTTCCACCAAAACCCCAGATTCTCCACCTGCACAATGCACTTCTTCATGCAGAGGTGAACCTTGACAGATTAGAGGACTAACTATCATTGCTCCTGTTTCTTCGGCACACTCTACTAAAGGCTGAAGCCAACCGGGACTAACTACTACATCATTATCAATGAAAACAACATACTTGCTTGTGACTTGACACAGACCAAGGTTTCTAGCGCGGTTGGGAGAAAGGTAATAATCGGTGCGAATTAGTTGAAATTGCTTTTGCTGGGCTTGTTCTGCTAGATAATCTTTGATGTGACGTGGAGAACCTCCATCTACATAAATTAATTGAAAAGGATATTTAGTATGTTCATAAATACTTTCTAGAGATTCACGGGTATGGCTGAAACGCTCCCGTGGAGCAACAATAATTGTAACTTCTGGGGCTGCGATCGCTGATGAGTTCATATCTTAATTAATCTCCTTGTATATTTCAGTGAATGTAAAAGATGGAATTTTATATTTCTAGATATTTGTGAATTGATCAGGAACCTCATTATTAAACTCAAAAATATTAGTTAATAGCTTCATAACTTTCTGTTGGAGTTAATACTGGTTCTTGATTATGGGAGTGGCTCATCATCACTTGCTGATAAATCTGCACGAGCTCGTCACTTAGCTTATTCATGTCGTATTTGGATTCTACATAAGCACGACCGGATTGACCCATTTTTGACCAAGTTTCTGGATGCTCTACAAGATGAATTAATTTTTCCGCTATGGCATCGCTATCTCGCTCTGGAACTAAAAAACCAGAAACACCATCTTGAACAAGTTCAGGGATACCGCCGTGAAGAGTCGCTACAACTGGTAAACCCATAACCATTGCTTCTTTTAAAGTGTTAACTGGGGCATCTTGATTTCCATCTGTACCTGTAATACTGGGAGCCACAAATATATCGGAATTATTGAGAATCTCAATTATTTCTGCTTGGTTTTTCCAACCCAGAAGTTTAACTTGATTAGCAATGTTCAAAGAATAAATTAGTTGTTGTAAATCTTCTTTTAACAATCCATCACCAATAATTGTATACTCCACGTTTGGATAAGTTTTTAACACTTTTGCAACAGCACGAATGCTATATTCTATCCCTTTCTTTTCAACAAGACGACCAGTTGTCGCAATGCGAATTTTACCATTGGGCTGAGGATATCTTACTTGAAAGGGAAACCGATTACTATCTATGCCCGAACCATGTACGACAATTTTTTTCGGATTACAACCTAGTTTGATGGCTTTTTTCTTAAAAAACTCGCAATTCGCTAGAAAAAAATCTCCTTTAGCAAATAGGGAATCATAAACATGTTCTCCACGCTGCTTAACAAACAGGCTGATATCGTAACCTCGAAACGTAGTAATTAACTTTCCTTTGATGGCTCCAATATCACGCAAAATCATCCCTTCTAAACCAAAAGTTCCAAACTGGCAGTGGATAATATCGTATGGTTGAGCTTCTAATAGCTGCATCACTGAGTATAGTAACCTCAAGGAAACTACTCGTTTACCATAAAACAGGTTAAGCGATCGCAAAATAACTAAAGGAGATTTATGAAAATTTTTAATGATTAATCCTATACCTTTGAGGATGCGCCATAAATAGTTTTTAGAAATTGTTGGTGGATAATGAGTATGAGCTAGTAGGTGATATTTTTCCACATCTGGATGAACTTTAGAAGAATCAAATGGTGGTATACCATAAATGTCAACCTCGTGACCACGTTCAATTAATCCTATTACTTGATTAATTACAAAAGTTTCTGATAATACGGGAAAACCTCCAACTATAAAAGCAATTCTCATGGTAATATCCTACAAAATTAGTAGTTAGTTATACTTTATTTTCACAGCTTTTAGATGCTAGATACCTTTTACCGAACTGCTTTTAACTAAACATCTTTCGCTTGGTACATTTATTCTCATTAAAAAAAACTGTATTTTCCTGAAATAGAAAACATTATCTCAATACCAAATAACTAAATGAACTGTTTAATGTTTAGATAAATTTTAAATAAATTAATTATAAAGTAAATTCTACACTTCCTGAAAGATAAATTAACATAAAACTCTACTTAAGTACAAACTATAAATGATGAATTTTTGATAAAGATATCAAAGCGCTATCTTAAAGATTACGACATAAAATCAAGTCAATTGAAACATGAATTATGAAATTATCCCACCTATAAAGCTAAAAGCTTGTGTGTTTGGGTAAGAAGAGCGCAAAACTTTTCTAGAAAATATAAAGTTTCAAGACTCGAAAAACTTCCTCCTTAATGGTATGGTAAACCGCTTTTTTTATCCGTCTCCGACTGAGATGTGACGCGAACATCATTTAGACTTCAGACTTTGTTTAGTAAAGATACGATTAAGAAAAGTAACTTTGCTGGAATTAATGTTTTATGTCTGGTTCCTTAACTCAAGAAATTCTTTCACAACTACCAGGTGATGTTTTGGGGGGATTGCACCAAGCCGATCACCTTTTAACATCCATTAGAGAAAATACAGCACCAATACCTACAGTAATTCAAGCAAGTCAGCAACCTTTAGACTCTGTAGAGTGGGATGTAATTATTTGTGGTGGTACTTTAGGCATTTTAATTGGTTGTGCCTTAGCAATAAATGGACTACGAGTAGCTTTGATGGAAAGAGGTATTTTACAAGGAAGGAAGCAAGAATGGAATATTTCCCGCCAAGAGTTGGAGGTATTTGTGGAATTGAACATGCTAAGCGATACCGAATTGCAACAAGCGATCGCCACTAAATACAATCCAGCAAGAGTTAGTTTCAATGGTAACACGGAAGTTTGGGTAGAAGATGTCTTAAATATTGGTATAGATCCAGTTTATTTACTGGCTACATTGAAGAACAAATTTTTGGCTGCTGGGGGAAACTTGTTAGAAAAAACACCCTTTACTGAGGCAGTAATTCATCCAAATGGGGTGATAGTAAATAACCAATTCACAACTGAGTTGTTAATTGACGCGATGGGACATTTTTCTCCTATCACTCAGCAAGCACGCCAAGGCAAACAACCAGATGCCCTTTGCTTAGTAGTGGGGAGTTGCGCCCAGGGATTTGCGGAAAATAACTCAGGCGATTTGTTGTTATCGTTTACATCTTTGCAGAATCAGTGTCAGTACTTTTGGGAAGCCTTCCCCGCCAGAGATGGTAGAACCACTTACTTGTTTACTTACATGGATGCACATCCACAACGCTTGAGTTTAGCAGAACTATTTGAGGAATATCTACGTCTTTTACCAGAATATCAGGGTGTGGAATTGAGCCAGTTACAGTTTCAACGGGCATTATTTGGCTTTTTTCCTACTTATCGCCAAAGTCCACTCAAAACCCCTTGGAATCGTATTCTCTCAGTTGGAGACAGCAGTGGTAGTCAATCTCCCTTGAGTTTTGGTGGTTTTGGGGCGATGGTGCGTCATCTCAAACGCTTAACTTTAGGTATTCAAGAAGCATTAGAAACGAATCAATTATCTGCAAAAGCGTTGGCGCTATTGCAACCTTATCAACCAAGTTTGACTGTTACTTGGCTGTTTCAAAGAGCGATGAGTGTGGGTGTAAATCAAAAGATTGCCCCAGATCAAATTAACCAACTACTTTCAGCAGTATTTCAAGAAATGCAACAACTAGGTACACCAGTTCTTAAACCTTTTTTACAAGATATAGTGCAGTTTTCGCCATTGACACAAACACTCTTAAAAACTGGTTTGTCTCATCCAGGATTAGTTGCCCAAATAATTCCTCAAGTAGGTTTGGCAAGTTTGCTCGATTGGATGGTGCATTACTGTAATTTAAGTGTTTACACTGCCTTATTTTGGTTAAGCCCAATGCTAGAAACATGGATTAAGAACCAACCAAAAGAACAACAATATCATTGGCATCGTTTGGTTGATGCTTGGAAGTTTGGTTCTGGCTGTGATTATGTGAATAAAACTTGAATCATAACGGTGTGAGGATAAGATAATGGAACGGAAATCGGTAGGTATAAAATACTTTGCTGTGCTGATTGGCTTACTGCGCGATCGCCAGGGTTTTTTAGAAGAAATTCGTCAAGATGTAAGATTACCAAATAAGATTATTTCTTTGCTGGTTTGTAGTTCTATATTTATTGCCATCTATGGCGGAATCATTGGTGCATACCATAGCTGGATGCAAGCTTTATCTTCTGCGGTTAAACTACCAGCTTTGTATTTAATTACTTTACTGATTTGTCTGCCAACATTATATTTTGCTAATGTTATTTTTGGCTCAAAGCGCACTTTTAGTCAACATTTTGCCTTAGTATTAACTGCGGTTTCAGTAACTAGCGTTCTTTTATTTAGCTTTGCACCAATTACATTATTTTTCTTAATTACCACCAATAACTACCAATTTTTAATTCTGTTAAATGTATTTATCTTTGCTTTAACAGGATTTATCGGTGTTTCTGCTTTATATCAGGCAACTAATTTAGTTTTAGAACAAGAAGATCAAGGTAGCAAAACCCGGAAGAAAATCTTACAATTTTGGTTATTTCTTTATGCTTTTGTCGGTAGTCAACTAGGATGGACTCTCAGACCGTTTTTTGGTACACCTGGTTCTATGTTTGAATTATTCCGAGAAAGAGAAGGCAATTTTTATTTGAGCGTGATTCATGCTATTAGCTATCTCTTAGGATTTCGTTAAGCTTTATATTTCTCGGCAAAATGCTGAAGGATAAATTGCCTACTGTGCAGCGTAAAACATTTCATCCTTCAGCAGACACTCACTCAACTATTGCAACCCCACCCAAATACTTCCTTCTTCTAAACGGGTAGGAAAAACTGGTAGTGCCTTTTCTTTAGACACTACACCTAATACCTTGCCGATACCTGGAGGAAAAGTACTCCATTCTTTAACATTACCAGTAGACAAGTCAAAAGCGCTACGGTGAAAAGGACAGATAATTGCTCCATCCTCGGTAACTTTACCTTTCTTCATCGGTAACTTCAGATGGGGGCAAGAATTTTCTACTGCATAGATTTGGTCATTATGATTAAGTAGTAAAATAGCGCGTTGTTCAACTTTTACTACTTTGCGTTCATTAAGTGGTAGTTCGTCTTGAGAAAGAACCTTAATCCAGTTCATTAATACCTCACTCGATTTATACAGAGATGCTGCTTGACGGAAGACTTTAGAATTTTAGGCTCTTTTAGTCATCAAAAAGCCGATCAAATACATGATTTTACAAGTTTGTAACGGTTGAGATGGCTAAACCTTTGGGGAAAATTTACTTAATTTACGCTACGCGGGTTAGTTGTCATATCAATTTTGTATGAAGATGCATAGAACCCCACCCCCCAACCCCACCCCTTGCAAAGGGTAGGGGAGCAAAAGCGCAGCTTTGGCGGGGAGGGGTCAAAATAATGTGCAGCTTCACAGAAAATTGGTATCAGTTGTCAGTTGTCAGTTGTTTTTGATGAGCTACTGACCGTGGTATCTTTCATTCATACCTTTACACTTCACACTTTATCCTTCAGTTGATGCAAACACAAGACAGGGTAACAGTCAATCAAGTAGCAGCAGCGATCGCTACTAGTCAACAATATCTGCTTTCGAGTCAGTATCCAGCAGGTTACTGGTGGGCAGAGTTAGAGTCTAATGTCACCATTACTGCTGAGGTTGTCCTGCTGCATAAAATTTGGGGAACAGACCAAACCAGACCTCTGCACAAAGTTACTACATATCTACGCTCTCAACAACGGCAGCATGGGGGCTGGGAACTTTTTTATGATGATGGTGGAGAATTGAGTACCTCGGTTGAGGCTTACATGGCGCTGAGGTTACTAGGCGTATCGGCAAATGATCCAGCGATGATCAAAGCACGAGACTTTATTCTCCAACGGGGAGGCATCAGCAAAACTCGCATCTTTACTAAGTTACACCTAGCCTTGATTGGCTGCTATGACTGGCGCGGCATTCCCTCTCTACCTCCTTGGGTAATGTTGTTACCCCCAGCTTTTTTCTTCAATATCTACGAAATGTCTAGCTGGGCGCGTTCTAGTACTGTGCCGTTGCTAATTGTATGCGATCGCAAACCTGTTTTTCTCACCGACTCAGCGATCAATCTAGATGAGCTATACGTTGAAGGTGTTGATCGAGTCCGGTGGGAATTACCTCAAAGTGGCGATTGGACAGATTTATTCCTCACCCTCGATCAGGGTTTCAAGTTGGCAGAAAGTC
>JBBSOP010000109.1:0-11360 GCA_038259655.1 Chroococcales cyanobacterium | reverse complement strand
CTTATATCCTGACTCTGTGTACTAACGTTAGTAGCAATATTGCCATGAGGTGAAGTATTTGTGCAGCCAACAACCATACTTAATATGCTAATGGCAATTGTGCGAAGCGCAGTTTCAGGGGCGATCACAATTTTTTTTCATTCATATTTCTCCAAAAAAAAGTATTTATTTTTAATCAAGTTAGCAGAGTATTAAATCTGCAAAAACTACGTTATTTTTTTGTGAAAACAGCTTTTTTAAAATTTTTTAATTGATGGAATCGTCAGGAAAGTTTTTTGCTGGATTTTGAATCAAGACTCAATCAGATATAATATTCACTTCTTTTCTATTCTATTCTTGCACACGTGTGCAAGAAAACATATTAAGTTTTTTAATTCATATACAAATGTTAATCTGAGTGAGATTAAATCTAATTTAATTTGTCAATACAAAGTTAGAATACTTAACTAAATCAGCCAATTTCTCTAACTGCTTTACCGCTTCTGCACCTTCTAGTTTCATCAATTCGAGATCATCGCGCATTTCTATCCAAGTAATGCCATAATCAGACACTAAAAACCGAATCAAGTGCTTTTCTTCTAAACTAACCATAAATGAAGCACTTTTCATTTGGTCGCCACATGTATAAAAAGATGCGTGATAACCACGCTTATCAAGTACAATTGACAAGGCTTGTAGGCTGATTACTAAGTTTTGGACAAATTGCTGATGTTGTTGCGCTAATCTGAGAAACATTAATTTTCTCCTACCACTATGGTAATGCGATCGCTTATGTGCTTGAGATTACTTTTGATGAGATTTAGTTGCCAAAACATGATATTTTCATGGAAAATGTTACATGCACACGTGTGCAGACATTAGTTAAAAGAACCAATGAGTAAACGAAAAATCTCAATTGAAGATATTGCTCGCAGGGCAGGCGTTTCTCATTCTACAGTTTCACGTGCTTTACGAGACAATCCTTTAATTAGCTCCCAGGTGCGAGAAGAAATTAAGCAAATAGCGCGGGAAATGAACTATGTACCGAATGCGATCGCTCAAAGCTTGCAAAATCAACGTACTAATACCATTGGTGTAGTAGTAACTTCCATAGCAGATCCTTTTTTTGCGGAAGTAGTAGAGGGAATCGAACAAATAGCTAAGTCAGCAGGTTTAAATGTTTTGTTAAGTACTTCACATCGGGATGTTGAGCAGGAAATAGCCGCTATTGATAATTTTCATCGCTGGAGAGTGGACGGTATTTTAGTAGCCGATTCCCGAATTAGCAAACAGCACAGAAAGCAAGTAGCGCAAATTGCTGTACCAACAGTTGTAATTAACAGCCAGATTGAAGATCAACCCGAAATGTTTCATTCAGTAGCCATAGACGATCGCTTAGGCGCTCAATTGGCTGTAGAACATTTAGTCAGCCTGGGACACACTGCTATTGGTTACTTGGGTGTAGGCGATCGCAGTTTGTCAAACCAACAGCGCCTAGAAGGCTACCGAATGGTTTTGAGAGAAGCTGGTATACGACAAATGCCTAATTGGGTAGCAATTAATAACGAAGATCATGTCAGAGTAAACGATGTAACTACCGGTCAAAAGATGCTTCCTCAACTAGTTAATGCTGGGGTAACAGGCATCTTTTGTTACAACGATATGGTAGCAGTTGGCGCTCTCTTAGCTTGCCATGAACTAAGTATTTCAGTACCACAAGATTTAAGTTTGGTTGGATTTGATGGTATTGCTCTAGGTTGTTATGTGACTCCGCCACTGACAACAGTCAGCCAGCCAATGTTAGAACTTGGTCGCTCTGCTATGCAAATATTGCTCGATTTATTAGCAGAAAAAACAGTAGAAAACCGCGTTTTATCTCCTTGTCTGGTTAAGCGGGGTAGCAGTGCCATGTTATTTTGTTAACCAGCTAAGAAAGCACAAGTAATAAAGATAATGTGGATTGTTTGACTCGCCAATATTTGTGTATTAAACCACAATCATCTCAAAATTTGATGCAATTGTCTCACGCAAAGGCCAGCCAATGCATGGGGGAGGCATCGCCTTGTATGGGTTTCCCTACTTGTAGCAACTGGCGCGTATTCGCGGTCAGGCGTTCCCGCAGGTTAGACGCAAAAATCATCCCACATTTATGCATTGATATTGATACATCCAATCTTCAAACTCTGGTTGACTCACCTGCGCTTGATCTAATGCTTCTCGCAAAAATGTTTCGTTATCAGACTCATAGGCGCGGTTTCCCTGAAAGGCGCTACGAGCCTGAATTACTTGGGTTCTTTGTATGCGACTGTTGTCATAACTTGTCAGGGCTGATTCAATATTGGGCGCATGGGTGAGCCATTGGGAGATTTCCCAGGCATCTTCAAAAGCTGTATTTGCGCCTTGTCCTAAAGATGGAACCATTGGATGGGCTGCATCACCTAAGATTGTGACTCTACCTTGGCTCCATCTGTGCAGAGGTGGTCTGTCCCAGATTGGGCGTTCCACAATATCTTCCGCGGGCGTTGCTGCAACGATCGCCTGTACTGGTTCTCCCCAACCTGCAAATTTTTCTAAGACACGTGATTTCACATCAGCACTAGAAGTTAGAGAATCTTCCTCAGATAGCGCTCCAGCACTCCAAAAGATGTATCCATCACTGACATCGACTAATAAAAAGTTTTTGCCTTCGGGTGCTGCCATTAATACTACTTCATCAGTAGGTAACAACTCGTGACTATATTTAACTACAGCCCGCCAAGACAGCCGTCCAGCATAATGAGGAGAGCCGTCTTTAATCAGTGCTTGTCTGATAGTTGAGTGTATACCATCAGCTCCTATCAGTAAATCTGCCTGTACTATTTCGCCATGATCGAAAGACACTTTAACGGCGTTGTCAAGTTGATCAAAGCCAATGCAACGATGATTAAGGTGGATAACATCACTGGGAAGTGCAGCAGTTAAAATCTCTTGTAAACGTGACCACCGAATGTTTAACATTGGTTGCCCGTATTTTTTCATGAGAGTGATTGAGTTTTGGGCAATTATCTCTCCAGTGCTTTTTTTAAAGGTGGTAACGCGGGTTTGGCTAGCTGCCTGTTTTAAATAATCAACTATCCCAGGAGCGATCGCTTCTAAACTGTTCAAGCCGTTAGGAAACAAGGTAAGCCCCGCACCAACTGGTCGCAAAGAATGGGCTTTTTCGTAAACTTGAGCATCAATACCTTGTTTTCGTAAAGCGATCGCTACTGCTAAACCACCAAGACCAGCACCAATAATGGCAACTTTCTTGACAACAGGAGGATATTGAATTGGCTGATTTTCAGACATAGTTTTTATAAATTTTCAGACAATAGATTTTGTCTATGAAATGTCTCAGAAATCAATTGTTGAAAATTACCCAACTTATTATATTTTATTGTAAGTCGCTGAAAAATTTCTGGAGACACAAATTTACCAGATGTAATTTGAAACTCTTGATTATTTCCCAATTTTTCTGGAGTATTTACAACTATACTATCAGGCAAAAATATCGCATTTAATGAAATTAGTGACGAGTATAAGAGCGTTCAAACTGAATTTTAAGTTTCTGAGCCAAAACTGCCAAACCAACTGCTAATAATGCAGATGAAACTATTGCTATTTTTAGTTGGTAGTTATCTACTAATATGGCTATAGCTGCAAGAGCGATCGCTACTCCGATAAAAGTTTGTTTCAGTTTGTTTGTATTTTGGTAAGCTTGATTACAAGAACTACAAATTTGTGTATGTTGTGAAAATCTATCTAAAGGTGTCAAATTTGAATTAGATTCATCTAGCTCTATATTTTTTGCTGAAACATAACCTTGATAAAACGGCAAAGATGCCCCAAATTTATCTAGCCATTTGCGGTATTCAATTACCAATGTGTCAGAGGTTTTCAATGGTAAATAGACTTGTTTGAGATTTTGTCCCAAACGCTCAATTTGTGCTTTTTGTTGCACAACAAGTTGCAAATCACCTTCTAAGATTTTGTTTCGTACTAAGATATGGTCTAGCCAAAGAGGCATATTTTTGAGTTTCCAGGTGAAGAAATTACCATAATTTCTCAGTAAAATTCTACATCTATCTTTACCTAGTGGAATGGAATACAAAGCCACTCCTCCCTGCCAACCTTTTTGGACAATGTTAATTTTATAAGTGATTAAGTTGGGAGCAATGAAATCTAAATAATTCCAAGATGGATTAGGTGTACGCGTATATTTATATCTTCCACAGATGCCTTTATTTGAGCTTTCAACGACTTCCATTTCTAACGGTTGGGCATCGTCTCTTTTTCCCATAATGCCATCATGACTAATAGGAATATGAGCCGGATCAATTACATTTTCTATAAAATAACTTTGGTCATAAGGGAGGTCACGCATATAATCTGTGCTGACATATATCGGGTTTTCTAAATCAGCTAAAGTTGGAATTAGTTCCTCAGCAGCGGCTTCACCTGCTTGCGCCCACATCCAAATGATGCCTTGACGTTCTACAACCTGAAATGATGCTACGCAAGCATTAACAGGAATTTTTGCATCCGCAGGTAACTGAGGAATATGCAGACATTCACCACCTTGACCAAACTGCCAACCATGATATGAACATTCGATTTTGCCATCAATAATTTGTCCATCAGAAAGTCTAGCTGCACGATGAGAACAACGATCTGTTAAACAAATCCATTGTCTATCTTTGTTTGTGAATAAAACAAAGGGTTCATCGTACAAAGAAAAGCTATAAGGACGGTTTTGAGGTAAGTCTTGTACAAAACAGACAGGATACCAACATTGTCTCCAGTTAAATTCTTGCTCCTGTTCAGTTTTTTCTAAGTTAGAAGTTGGTGTTATTTGAGTTTCTAATGTCATAATTTGCTCTAAGTAGCAATTATTTGAATTTGTCTGTTCTGATCTTATCTAAAAAAGATTTAGACAGAGATTTTGAAGAAATTTTCAATCCAAAGAGCTAAATTTTGCCGCGATGCACTAGTAGTTAATTTTCAATCAAAACTGTAACAGCCGCGATCGCAATCAACATTTCATCATTTTTATCGTTGAGAGAGGCGATCGCTCGTCCTTGCACTACCATTCCTCCAAATTCTACGGTGAGGCTTTTTTTACCAAACGGTAGTACGGCTAATACCTCTGCTTCTCTAACTTGTTCTGGATAGGGTACTGCTACTTTAACTTCGACAATCATCTCGTCAGGATTACTCAAACCAGCGACTTCCCAAACACCAAGTAAAGCATTATGAGCGATCGCGTTACGTACAGCTCTGGCTGCTGCTACAGTCGGCTCCTGTCCGTGCTGATCTATTCCCATCCCCATCTCGATAATCAAGCGTTTACGCGCCACAGCTACCTCCTAAAAATCTTTCTTTTTCACTGTATCGCTCAATCGGACAGCAGCATACTTCCTCTGAGATAGATTATCGAGTCTTGAGATAGAAATGTAGCAAATGTGAGGCTAAACTTTCATCATGAAGATGAAGCGCCGACAATTCCTCACCACTTGCGGATTAGCTACCTTAGCTACCCAAATTTCGCCACTTGCAGCTCAAGAACAAAGATTATCCCCTAATGTCATCCTTAAACCACCTCGTTTGCAAGTTGGTGATACTGTAGGATTGATTGCTCCTGCGGGTATCGTTGATTTAGAAGATATTGCAGCCGCGAAGCAATCAATTACAAAATTAGGATTAAAAGTCAAACTTGGGGCGCATATTGCAGATCGTTATGGTTATTTAGCAGGTAAAGATGCCGATCGCGCTCAAGATATAAATGATATGTTTAGCGATCGCTCCATCAAAGCGATGATGACTATGCGTGGTGGTTGGGGATGTAATCGGCTTTTACCTCTACTTAATTACACCATGATTCGCTCTCATCCTAAAATTATCATTGGATACAGTGATATTACTTCCTTGGTGTTAGCAATTTATGCTCGTAGTCTAGTGATGACTTTTCATGGTCCCAATGCCACCTCTACCTGGAATCCATTTACCATAGATTACCTCCAGCGCATTCTCTTTGATGGTGAAGCTGTAACAATGGCAACTCTTCAGCCGAGTGATGTGCGAGTGCAGACAATAGCCCCAGGAAAAGCGACGGGTAAACTTATGGGTGGTAATTTGTCAGTGTTATCGGCGATGGTGGGTTCACCTTATTTACCTTCTTGGTACAAAAGCATTTTGTTTGTAGAAGACTTAAACGAAGATGTTTATCGAATTGACCGAATGCTGACTCAGCTAAAAAACGCTGGCATACTTAACCAAATCGGTGGTTTTATCTTTGGACAATGCACTGATTGTAGTCTAGGAGATGAGCCATCGTTTACTTTAATGCAAGTATTGCAAGACCACATACTTCCGTTGGGTATTCCTGGCTGGTATGGTTCAATGATTGGTCATATTCAAAATAAATTTACTGTGCCAGTTGGTGTAGAAGTTGAAATTGATGCCGAGGTGGGGACAATTCAATTGTTAGAGGCGGCTGTTAGTTAAGCTTAACAATCCGCAACGCCAAATTAATAGTTATTTCTGCATTAATTAGGCGATCGCTTTTAGGAATACTACAATAATGGTGTGTTGTTTCTGTTGCTGCTCAAGGCTTAACGCTACACCAAACCAGCTTGAAAAATCTGGGTTGGGGTGAGATGCAATTCAGGAAAAGTTTGGGAGATAATGATCTCGCTATCTCGAAACTTATTTACAAACAATATAAAAGGGCATCTAAAGCTAGATGCCCGTCATGCAGGAAAACCCAAAAGGGTTGTCCCTACACCTTCCCAACTATCAGCAACAGTGGCTAATTTTTTAGATTAACCACACTCACAGTCACAAATGTGAATATAGTAATCTTATTAACTAAAACTTAGGAACGACCCCAGTGTAAGCACTGAAAACTTTTTTGCCTATAATTAATGCGATCGCTTTTAAAAAT
The DNA here is from genome assembly GCA_038259655.1 of Chroococcales cyanobacterium. GTDB lineage: Bacteria > Cyanobacteriota > Cyanobacteriia > Cyanobacteriales > Nostocaceae > Halotia. Next base: position 4,420 of record JBBSOP010000109.1, on the reverse strand, counting down.
CAACTTCTAAGCTACTTTTTATCATATACAAGCTTCTGAGATCGGTTGTAATAAAACGCCACTCCGCAAATAGCTGACAATAGTAACCATGAGAGTGTATTCAACCGGAAATCAAAAAGAGTTACATCTACTGTGTTGAATAGCAACCACTCTACAAACACCAAAAGATAACTGAAAAATATCAATTTATCTTTTTTTGCTATACAGTTTGATTTTCCTAATAGTTGGATACCTGCAAAAAAGACCCAACCAAGTAAACCAAAAAATAATACAGTACTCGGTAATCCCGTTTCAGCAGATAACATCAAAAACAAGTTATGGGGATGACCCAAATCAATCTGCGTTTGTGCTTTATAGAGTGCTGTAAAATTACGTAAACCCCAGCCTGTCCAAGGATGCTGCTGAGTTAAAGACCAAGCAAACTCCCACTGAGTTTTCCGCATTAAGGCAACTGGCCTATCTGGATACATGTCATCGTTTAACCGCGCCCAAAAGAAAGCCGGAACGAACTGACGAAAAATTTTAGCAATTGGTAAAGGAGCAAAAGCTGCTAAAACGGCGCTAGCAGCGACACCGAGAACCACCCCAACCAGAATGCGCCAACCTTGGTAAAATGCATAAGCTAAACAGGCAACGATCGCGATCGCCCATCCATTACGTGAGTCGGTTAAAATCAAGGCAACAAAATTAGTAATTACTGTCACGGTTAAGAACAGTAAAGCAAGTGAAGGTTGGGGAATAGCAACTAAGCGATTGTTAATCCGCCTCAAACGATACCCAATCCCCAAACGCCATTCTTCTAACCACAAGCCCAACCCTAGAGTAAATACGATCGCTAAATAAGCAGCAAAGGTATTCGCGTGCATGAAGATACTAGCCATGCGTCCCGGTGGATCTCCTCCAGGTGCGATCGCCCAATCAAACACAATCCACAAAAATTGGAATTTTAAAGTCCAGCCAAAAAATAACTGCCCGAAGCCCATAATAGTTAATGGCACGGAACCAATGACCAAAATCCAAGCTATTTGTCGTAATTGGGCAGTTGTTTGAATTAAAAGACTGAGTCCAATAAAAACTAGAAAAAACGGCAAGAAATTAAATAAACCGAGGAAAGCCGCTGTTTTATCAGCAGCAAACCCACAGATAACTATCAGTAAGATACTCAGAGCCGCAAATCCCCAATTGAGGGGGCGGTGGATAATTGCGCGGTTTTGACGCAACCAAGTTATTAAGACGGCAAAACCTATACCAATAGCCCCCAATAACGGACTCAAGGGAAAAATTAGCAGTCCGATTTGGGCATAATCCCAAGGGGCTTGTAAATCAGGGTTTGGATGGTAAAAAGCTAACTTCAAGCTGGCTCCCAACATTCAGCACGAGTCAAACGAATTTGCGCTAAGGCAAAAATTGTGGGGATGATGCGACCATAGTTAGTAGCGATCGCTCTCCATCCTAAATCGGCAAAAAACCAAGTCCACATCATTGGCCCAGCAATGGCAAACACACTGCGGACTGCCCCATAACGAGCTGCACTCATAGTCATACCCCGTCGCGCCATTTGCAGAGCTACATAGCTTTGAAACTGCGTTGTAGCTACTTCGGAGCCTGTAATTGCCGCCTGTTTAGCTACTTGATAAGTCGCAAAATGGATGGCAAATTGACGAGCAATTTGTTGTAGAACCAGCGGCTGAAGAACCGATGTCACAGCCAAGGCACTACCACCTTTAAACAGTAATCCTAAAGGGTCACGCTGCAATAACAGAGGTAGCGGTTGTTTAAGTTCTGATTTCACCAGATGACGTTGCACCTGCTCAGTCAATTTTTGCTTTTCTTTTTCTGGTAACTTTTTCCACACTTTTCCTAGCAAATGTAAAAATACTTCTGCTTCTAAATCAACAGTTGTTAACTGATCTGAATAAGAAATTTTCAGATATTTACAAACTTGAATTAATGCTTGTCGGTAAGTTACTTGAGTTGTGCGTCCTCGCAATACCGTCATTCCATCTGCCGCCAAAAATCGAAAACGATTTTCTAGGGTGTCTAGCCAAACTCTGCGGTCTTGGCTTTGCACTTCAATGGGTTCTGGTGTATGTACATAATCTAGAGGATTAAATTTACGACTAAATAAAATTGCCGTTAAATCCTGCAATTCTTCTTCAGTTGCTAACTCCAGTGCCGCCCTCATTTCATCCAATTTTCCTGCCTCTCTTCCGTACAGCTTTCCTGTACCTTATTCTACTATTAGCTTTCAGCAGTCATTAAATGACTCATGACCAATAACTAAGGACTATTGACTAATGACTGATGTTGCAGTAATTGGTGCCGGCATGGCAGGTTTAGTCTGCGCTCAGCAGTTAAGCCAAGCGGGATATTCGGTGATAGTTGTGGAAAAATCCCGTGGTTTAGGGGGACGAGTGGCTACACGCCGTTTGCATGGAAGGTGGGCAGATCATGGAGCATGTTACCTCAATCCGAAGGGTGAATTGTTGGGACGTTTTGTAGAGTTATTGAGCGATCGCCATCTCTTGGAAGTCTGGACAGATAAGGTTTATCAGCTTTCGGCAGATGCTGTATTACATGAGCCAGAAAACCTAATTCCTCGCTATGTTGCGCCTGGGGGAATGAGTGCGATCGCTAAATTTCTCGCTCAAGATTTAGAAATTCTACTAAATCAACGTGTCATAAATATTTACCCAAATCCTGACAATAGTTGGTGTTTGACTTTAGAATCTAGCAATGAAAAATTAATTGCTCAAGCTGTAGTATTTGCTATTCCTGCACCTCAAGCTTTGATGCTATTAGAACCCTTGGGTGAAAGTTTATTGGGCAAAGATTTTATAGAACACCTGAGTTCTGTAAAATTTTATCCCTGTGTAACTGCGATCGCTGGATATCACCCTACAAACCAACCGCCCCTACAATGGAAAGCGATCAATTTTATCGATCATCCAGTTTTGGGATGGATTGGTTTAGATAGCAGCAAGCGTCCTTACTCCCAGCAGCCAGTATTTGTAGTGCAGAGCAGCGCTCATTTTGCTCAACTTCATTTAGAATCTTCAGACTTACAACCTATAGGACAAGAAATGTTGCAATGTGCAGCCCAAACTCTAACGCTTCCTTGGCTGGAGCAGCCTGATTGGATGCAAGTGCATCGCTGGCGTTATGCTTTTCCCCAAAATCCTTTAAAAGCAGCTGTCTTATTAGCTAATACTCCCTTACCTTTAGTGTGCTGCGGTGATTGGTGTGGTGGCAATCTCGTCGAAGGTGCGATGCTTTCAGGAATAGCCGCATCGGTTGCAATTAACAATCAATTACGCCAACTAACTTTACCTAATATGAATTTTTTCCCAGTTTTCAACTAACAATTTTATCTGTCATTAGATTGATTGATTCTTAATATTATAAGCTCAGATCCCCGACTTCTTTGAGAAGTCGGGGATCTTGTTGTTCACGATTGTTTTATTTGACACTGAAATTGATCCCTAAGAGTTTATGATGCATTTTGTGTAGTTTTCTGCCGAGACAAATAAAATAATTAGAATAAAACTATCAAACATCGGTGCTTCACTAAATCTATTGAGTGCTATTTTCAAAAGTCATATTATCACTCAATATAAAATCAGCAGAGCCAGATGTCTCATATTTTACCAAGATAAAAAGTTCGTTTAGAGTCGGAGTATCTATCACTGAAATCACTTCTAAATGAGTTGTCATCAAAAGACGGCTATTTAGAGTGTTTTTCTCTGCACTAATCAAATATGGACTGGATAAAAAAGGAAGTAAAAACTGATGAAAACAGTAGTCAATTTAACACATCAATCTGTCTTAGGAGAGATTGAAAATGTTTTAGACACCTATCCACATCATCCTTATCAACAAGCTTTTGCGATTCCTGATTTGCGTCAAGAGTTAGTTACCTTTGTTCTCAACCGCATTCCCTACTTTCATAGCGCAGCATCATCAGAACAGATATCCCTGCAAAACTTGGAAAAAGAAGAGTACTTAATCAATTACAGAGTACCTCGTAGTGCTTTAGAACAGCAAATACACTTACAAAATTTGATTCACCAAGGTATTTATACTCTCTTCCAAGAAAAGTCAGATTGGATTAGCTATCATCTTTGTGAAACAGTGCAACCTAATTCTGAACCATCTCACTGGTTTGGTTAATTCTACTCAGTAGATGTTGAACTGGATGCAAAATTAAGCTCTTTCCACGAGTTAACTTGGTATAAAGTTCGTGGGATGAGCTTAAGCTTTTTTTGTAAATCAGAAGGTACTAAGCTGTTATGCATTTAAATTGTGATAACAGCGTCGCCTTTATTTTTGAGTTTTCGTCCCCATTTAATAATTAACTCTCCTTCATTTAAAAGTTGATGTAATAAATATTCTAGGTCTTCAATTGATTTAAATAGCCGAT
>JBBSOP010000108.1:0-11417 GCA_038259655.1 Chroococcales cyanobacterium | reverse complement strand
CGTTTACCTTTTGAGTACGAAAATCTCTTAACTTACGACATTATTAGTTTTGGACAACTGCAAGCTTGTCAAAATGCAGCTTTTCGTCATGCCTTTGCTTGGCCTTACACTCAACCTCCTGCATCCCTTTTAAGTGGGTTATTGAAACCAGAACCACCCAAAGTTTTGGCAGTCAATTAAAATCAGCTTAGACATGAGCCAACAAAATTTGGCAAATTTACTAATTAATGATACAAATGACTCCCACTACTTCCTTGTATGCGATCGCAGTTTGGTAAAAATAATTCCAAAAGCGTAGACGCATAGCGGCTTGTCGTTAGACATCGCCTTGACTAAAAGGCAAGTAACCACCAACTGCGCTGGTATCAAATTATCTCAGCATATCTGCACGGTGATTATTTTATCAGGTTATAAAGAGGCGTTGCATATTTGCGGGATGAATTGAGATCTTTAACCAAAATTAAAAGTTAATTCTTTGTGCCTACTCTGCGAGTTCCGCCTCATACCATTTCTTTGTGAGGCTGCGCCAAATTTTCTTTCTTTGCGTTCTTTGCGCTCTTTGCGGTTCGTTCAAAGACATTTTTTAGAATCATTCAAAAACTGGGCGATTAAATCGCTCTTTTTTTGATCTGTAAGATTATTTCACTCAATTTCTGAGATTTTAATTTTATGGTGATACCAATAATATACCAAGATAAGCACTATTTCTCTTCTATAATTGAGATATAACTACCAAAATAGTAGGTAAAAAGGTATAATCGGCTGAGATTTCAATCAATCACCCAAAGGCATTATCTAGGGAAGTTTAAAAGTCCACTCAAAATATGTGCATTAGCCACCCAAAGGACAGCATTTTTCCCTACTTGTGTCTCAGTCGTTAGTGTATCTCACCGTTAAATATAAATGAAGAGAAGACGTTTTTTTGCCTTAATTACTTGGATATCTGTTTCATTTTTAGCAGTTGTTGGTTGCAGCCAACTTACATCAAATACCCCTGCCAATAAAGCTACACAGTCGCAAACAGCACAGTTAACAGTATCAGCGGCTGCTAGTATGCAAGATGCGATGAAAGCAGTCGGACAAGCTTACCAACAAGAACATTCAAACACTAAAATTACCTATAATTTTGGTAGTTCAGGTACTTTGGTTCAACAGATTCAACAGGGCGCACCAGCGGATATTTTCATATCGGCGAACGAGAAATTTATGGATGAGTTGGATAAAAAAGATCTCTTACTTCCAGGAACTCGCAAAGACTTGTTAAAAAATGATGTTGTCTTGATTGTACCCAACAAAGCTAATGCTCCTAATATCTCTGACTTTCAACAGTTGACAAGTTCAAACATCAAAAGATTTTCTATTGGAGATCCAGAAAGCGTACCTGCTGGACGATATGCCAAAGAAGTGCTGACTAATGCAAAAATTTACGATCGCCTCAAACCAAAGACAGTCTTTGCTAAAGACGTACGTCAAGTCTTATCTTATGTAGAGTTGGGTAATGTTGATGCAGGTATTGTCTATGCCACAGATGCCAAAATCTCCAACAAAGTTAAAGTTGTGGCTACTGCACCAGAAAATACTCACAAACCAATTACTTACCCAGTCGCAGCCATCAAACGTACTAAAAATCCAGAGGCGGCTAAGGAGTTTATTCAGTTTTTAAAGAGCGATCGCGCTACAGATACGTTTAAAAAATATGGCTTTCAAATCGCTAAATAATTAGCTAATGGACTGACACGACTAAAATGATGCAAAAAAATGTAGGTTGGGGAGCCACTGCGTTGGACGGGTTTCCCGGCTTGAAGCAAGTGGCGTTTGACGTAAGGAAACCCAACACCTTTATCCATGTTGGGTTGCGCTGTGCTTAACCCAACCTACGCCTAGCTAATTAGCTAATCCATATAAAACCGTTAGGGGCTTTCAGCAAGTTAAGCAAAGCCCCGACGTTTATTGTCCAGGCATAACTCCTATGGAATTTGACTTATCTCCCTTATGGATTTCTCTGAAAACTGCTTCAGTCGCTACAATCTTCGCCTTTTTAGCAGGGATTGCCGCAGCAGGTTGGATAAAGGAGTACAAAGGCAAAGCCAGAGGAATCATTGATGGTGTCTTTACTCTTCCTTTGGTTCTACCGCCGACAGTAGTAGGTTTTTTGCTTCTATTGCTATTTGGTATTAACAGTCCTGTAGGACAATTTTTGATGCAACTGGGAATTACTGTTATCTTTTCTTGGCCAGCCACTGTCATTGCATCAACAGTAGTTGCTTTCCCTTTAATGTATAAAACTGTATTAAGCTCTTTTGAACAAGTCGATAGTGATTTGAGCAATTGCGCTCGCACTTTAGGGACTTCTGAGTGGAAAATTTTTTGGTTGATTGTTCTACCATTAGCTTGGCCAGGAGTTGTAGCGGGAACAATTTTAGCTTTTGCCAGAGCCTTGGGAGAATTTGGTGCTACTTTAATGCTAGCTGGCAGTATACCAGGCAAAACGCAAACGATGCCGATCGCAATTTTTTTCGCTGCTGAAGCCGGTAATATGCGTAAAGCTTTAATTTGGGTATTGGTAATGGTGGCAATTTCTCTAGCTGTGATTGCTGCTATTAACTATTGGGATCAATCGCAACGTCTCTCTAAAAATAGAGAACCAAGAGGTATCAACCTGATTAAGAGTCTGGTAAATTTTGTCATTTTTGCTCAGTTTGCAGATATCAAACTTGCTGATGTCCAGACTTCATCAAGACAAAGAGCCAGAACATGGGAACATCAAGTTAATGGTTACAGGAAAGAACTTGTAGTTAACATTGACAAGAATTTTCAAAGCTTTCAATTAAACATTAATTTTACCGCAGATAAAAACACTTTAGGATTATTAGGTGCTTCTGGTTCTGGTAAAAGTATGACCTTGCGTTGTATCGCTGGATTAGAAAAGCCAACCCACGGATGTATTATTTTAAATGAGCGAGTTCTATTTGATTCTCAACGAAAAATTAATATTCCTAGCCGTCAGCGCCGCATTGGTTTTCTGTTTCAAAACTATGCTCTTTTCCCTCACATGACTGTGGCTCAAAATATTGGCTTTGGTTTGCAAGAACTACCAAAAAACGAACGGCGATCGCAGGTGCAGCAATATATTAATATGATGCAGTTGCAAAGTTTGGAAAACCGTTACCCACATCAAATATCTGGTGGACAGCAGCAACGAGTAGCCCTCGCAAGGGCTTTAGTAATTGAACCAGAAGCATTACTACTAGATGAACCACTTTCAGCACTTGATACTTATTTGCGTAACCAAATTGAAAAATTGCTGAGAAAAGTTCTTTCCTCCTACGAAGGTGTAACTTTATTCGTTACCCACAAGCTAGAGGAAGCTTATCGTGTTAGTAGCAATATTTTAGTACTATCGCAAGGAGAAGTGATTGCCAACGATTCTAAAGAAAATATTTTTGAGCGCCCACCAAACTTAGTTGTTGCCAAAATCACAGAATGTAAAAATATTTCTCGCACCCAAACTATTGATTCTCAACAAGTCAAAGCTTTGGATTGGAACTGTAATTTAAAAGTAGTAGAACCTATCCTCAATTCCTCAAAATATGTGGGAATACGCGCCCATCACCTCACCTTTTGTGACGATCCAAATCAGGAAAATACTTTTCCTTGTTGGGTTGCTGATATCAGTGAAACCCAGCATCGAGTGACTGCATATCTCAAGCTGAATTGCCCTCCCAGCGACTCTGAAGATTACGATCTACAAGTGGAAGGTTATAAGGAAAAATGGACTAATCTCAAAGATAGCCCCTTCCCTTGGTACATTCATTTAGATCCGCTACGGCTGATTTTGATGGAAAAGTGATGGGAACACGCTCTTATTTAAGTAAGCCTGAGCTTCTGACAGAGTTTTAGGATTAGTCGGTATTTTCACAAAAGATAATTTTAAGAAACTATAAATAACTAAAACTCAAGACAATCAAGTGATTTTTTAGAAATTTTCCGGTGTTATAATAACTTAACTTGAAATAAGAAATAGAAGAGGGGACTAATATTATTTACCCCAAACAAATAAGCGTAAATCCTGACAAATCCTGTTTGAGATTCCCAGTAAAAATGTCATAAATGCGGCAGAATATTCCGCAAATGCTAACCACAGTCAAATCTGTAAGTGAGTAAATGCAAATAATTGCATGAGACTTTTCTTGGGAAGCATTCGTATAACCAACTTGGGAGCCGTTACAGAAAATTTGTAGTTTTCAAATCGGCAACTTTTTATTAGCAGATGTGCTTTTGTAGCGCATTTTGAACAGACACCATTAATAGCTGTGGAAGCAGCCAAACTTCAAACTTCTTTCCATTTGTCGAAACGAGCAAACTCAATTATAGAAGGTGATGCAACATGCAAAGTTGGATACGTTGCTCAGGAACTTTCTGTACAGGTGTAGCGTTGATGATGGCGACTTTAGTTTCTTGGTCGCTACCAACTACAGCTGATCCCAGTTCTTCTATAGCTACAGCTGCGTCAGTTAATGACAAAAGTATTACTATATCCGATACTCGGTTAGCATCTTTACCTCGCCGGATTGAAATAGACTTGTCTGAGCAGCGCTTACGTGCATGGGAAGGTAAAAGACTAGTTTATTCATTCCGAATTTCCACAGGAAAGCGCTCGACTCCGACACCCACAGGAAAGTTTTTGATTAATTCTAAGTATCGCACTAACAGAATGCGAGGTAGAGGCTACGATATTTCTGATGTTCCTTACGCAATGTATTTCCATAGAGGCTATGCTATTCATGGCGCATACTGGCATAACCGATTTGGGATTCCTGTTAGTCATGGTTGCGTGAATTTGCCAGTCAAACAGGCTCGCAAACTGTACAACTGGTCTTCTGTGGGGACTTTAGTAATAGTGCGTCGATAAATTATTGTTTCACTTTCAAAGTAGCTACAAATAGACTTTTACATAGTCTATTTGTAGCTTTAATTTCAAGAGTTGGTCAGGGCGATCGCATTTAACATTAAAGATTGACGAGCCTGAACCCTGACTTTTTACAAACTAACCCGAAAAGAGCTAGGCTAACAAAGTCTGTCAACAGTTAGAAATTAACTGAAGTCGGATAATAATAAGTAGCCAGAAGAGGAGCATTTTATGATCGTTGTTCATCATCTTAACAACTCGCGATCGCAGCGCGTGCTATGGCTGCTTGAAGAATTGGGTGTCGAATACGAGATCAAGTATTATGAACGCGATCGTAAAACGATGCTAGCACCAGAGTCACTACGCCAAGTCCATCCTCTTGGTAAGTCACCGACAATCACAGATGCAAACCTAACACTTGCTGAGTCCGGCGCTATTATCGAATACATAGTAGAACGCTACGGCAGTGGTCGGCTAGTCCCAGCATCCGGTACACCGGAGCGTTTGCGTTATACATACTGGCTGCATTACGCCGAAGGTTCGGCAATGCCACCGCTGGTAATGAACTTAGTTTTCGACCATTTTGGAGCAGGAAACAGCGACGTGAAGGATGCATTCATCGCTCCCCAAATCAAGCTTCACTTTGATTATATAGAAGCGGAACTTTCCAAAAGTACGTGGTTTGTAGGCGAAGAATTTACTGCTGCTGATATCCAAATGAGCTTTCCTCTGGAAATGGCTGCTACGCAAGCTGAACTCATCGAAAACCGACCCAAGATTAAGCAATTTATCGAGCGCATCCATGCACGACCTGCTTACAAACTTGCCCTTGAACGTGGAGGCCAATACGACTTCGCTAACAGCATTCAATAATTCTCGTCCTGTAATATTGATTTATTGCAGATATGAGCAATGTTGATGTTTGTGCCAATTTGGACAGTGTTCTGTGTGTATCAAAGTATTTTTCGCCGCGATAGTTTGCGTTATATAAAATAAAATCTCCTATGGTGGGCATTACCCACCATAAAGTTGTGATGTTTAATATTTTTCTTACTGTAAATACTCTCGCGTCATCTGATTTTTACCAAAAAAATCCATATCGTATTCCAGATTATCTAGAAAAATTGAAAAAATTGTTCTGTCATATTCACCTTCACAAAAAGTTTCGAGAAATAAATCATTTACTGGATTATGAATATATGCTTTCATAAACATAAACTCAGAATTTAATTCGTTTACATATTCCAATAGGTCTACTCTATTTATATTTGGCTGACAAGAGTAAAGCGCTCTAATTAATACTCCTCGATTGGGAATATATTTAACAATCAAATTATTCTTTCTATGATGACGACATAACAGCAAATCATGATCTTCTTCAACATGATATCCATTAAATTCTAAATGATTACGATATCTCACTAAAGGATGAGCTAAAGAATCACCAATATTAATTTCTGGCATCGAATAAAGCCTCGCAAATTTTTCCAAAAATTAGGTTAGCTAGATTTAGTATTCCCACTCAGCGAGGAACTTAATCAATACTGCGCCAAAAATAATACTCACTATATGTCAGTATGCCTTGGGGGCTAAGAAAAGCATTTTTAACCCTCAAGATCCAAAAATTAATACTTGCGTTCTTTTGGCTCAAACATGGAGATGGCCACGGGACGATACTGGATATCAATTCCTGCTGGTGAATAGTAAGCCATTGTGTGCTTTAGGAAATTAGTGTCATTCCTTTGGGGATAATCTTCACGGAAATGAGCGCCGCGACTTTCTTGGCGATTTAGAGCTGATGCTAAAATCGTTTGTCCTACTACCATCAAACTCCGCAGTTCTAGGGCTTCTACAATTTCTGTATTCCAACAACTGCCTTTATCATCTAAATAAATTTGAGGGTATTGCTGTTGTAATTCTTCCAACTTATGCAAGCCCTCACTCATTAATTCTTGAGTACGGAAAACTCCACAGAACTGAGTCATGCAATCTTGAAAGGCTTGACGAACTTGGTTAATACGATACTGTCCTGGCTGTTCTAGTAAAGCTTGAATTTGTTGCTTGGCTTCATTGATATAATGTTGTTCATCTAAGGTTGGTAGTTTGCGGTTCTGCACAAATTTTGCGATCGCTGCCCCAGTCCGTTTACCATAGACTACGCACTCCAGCAGCGAATTACTACCGAGGCGATTAGCACCGTGGACGGAAACACAAGATGTTTCACCAGCAGCAAAGAAACCGTCAACGAAACTATCGCCACTGCTACGAACTTGACCATCAATATTAACTGGGATACCACCCATACAATAATGAATTGTCGGCCGGACTGGCATAGGTTGAGTTACCGCATCCACACCTACTAAGCGGTGGGCTTCTTCCCAACAGAAGGGGACACGACTCATAATTTTTTCTTTGCCTAGATGTCGCAAGTCAAGATAAACAAAAGATCCACCAGCACTACCATCAGCATGAATACCCCGACCTGCACGAATTTCGTAGGCGATCGCTCTTGAGGTAATATCACGAGGAGCTAGTTCCATGCGACTGGGTGCATAGTTAGCCATAAAGCGATCGCCTTCACTGTTGATTAAATACGCTCCTTCTCCCCGCACTGCTTCAGAAATCAGCACCCCTACCGGATACAAGCCAGTAGGATGAAACTGCACAAATTCCATATCTTCTAAAGGCAAACCAGCGATCGCCGTCATGGCTAAACCATCACCCGTAGAAGCATAATCATTAGAGGTGGTGTTATAAACGCGACCATAGCCACCAGTGGCAAACATCACTGCTTTAGCCCGCATCACCTCTATATGCCCATCCAAAAGGCTATACATCACCACACCCTTAGCCTGACTTTCTGACAAAATCAGGCGCATTACATACCATTCTTGGTAAATTTGCACACCATAACGCCGCAGATTATTAACCAGCTCGTGTAAAATTGCGTGACCAGTTTTATCAGCAGCGTAACAAGTGCGGTTGTGGGTATGTCCGCCGAAAGCCCGTTGGGCAATGCGACCATCGCTTAAGCGGGAGAATAAAACGCCCATGTGTTCTAAATCAATTACTACATCTGGCGCTTCTTGGGCGAGAATAGCCACTGCGTCTTGGTCTGCCAAGTAGTCAGAACCTTTGACGGTATCAAAAGCATGAGCTTCCCAACTATCTGCTGAATCCACATTTTTGAGGGATGCTGCCATACCACCTTGGGCGGCGACTGAATGGGAACGAATCGGATGGGTTTTAGCAACTACAGCAATATTTAAACTAGGGTCAGTCCGGGCAATTTCTACAGCAGCGCGACAGCCCGCCAATCCACCCCCGACAATAATCACATCATGTTCCAGCATAATTAATTAGTCCCTGACTGCAAAAAACTATTGTTCTAGTTGTTCTATTGTAGAGACATGATCAATGAGGCAGCTTGCATTCGTGAAAGTTTAAGATCAAACGCCTTGTGTAAATAAGTTAAAATAATAAAAATGGTGTAAATTATGGTTTGTTAAGTTAATAAGTATTGGTAAACAAAGATTTTTATTAGCACTGTAGAATATTGCTTTAATAACTCAAATTTTATGACAAAAACTATTTCAATTATCGATTCTGGTGTTCCTAATCCTGTTCCCAAATCGACCATTATTCGCTTAGAAAATATCTTTAAAGTTTATGGTAGTGGCGAAACTGAAGTAAAAGCCCTTAATGATGTCAATTTAACTGTCCAAGAGGGTGAATATTGTGCAATTATGGGGCCTTCGGGTTCGGGGAAATCCACAGCCATGAATATTATTGGTTGTTTAGATCGTCCCACCAACGGACGTTATTATTTAGATAATCTTGATGTTGCCCAGATGAATGATCAAGATTTGGCACACACTCGTAATAAAAAATTAGGGTTTGTATTCCAACAATTCCACCTTTTACCTCAGCTAAGCGCATTAGAAAATGTCATATTACCAATGGTATATGCCAGTATCGATCCTAGCGAAAGACGCGATCGCGCTGCTGAAGCTTTGACAAAAGTAGGTTTAGCCAATCGTCTCAACAACAAACCAACTCAATTATCTGGAGGACAACAACAAAGAGTAGCGATCGCTCGTGCCATTGTCAATCATCCCGTTGTTCTCTTAGCCGATGAACCTACTGGCGCACTCGATTCGCACACCACCCAAGAAGTTTTAGATATCTTTAGAGAACTCAATAACAGCGGCATTACAGTTGTCATGGTTACTCATGAATCAGAAGTTGCTCGTCAAACCCAGCGCATTGTGTGGTTTCGTGATGGTGAAGTGTTGCACTCTGACCTTACACCAGCCGACTTGGGTCATTTGGCTATGTCGTGAGTGAGTAAAAACTCAAGTATTGTAGATATAAATTAGCAGTAAGCTGTTTGAGTGCGTTTTTTCCAAATTTATTATGGCTACTGTTAACGACAACTACCTGAAGCTAAAAGCAGGTTATTTATTTCCAGAAATTGCGCGACGGGTTAATGCCTTCGCCCAAGCAAATCCTGATGCTAAAATCATCCGACTGGGTATTGGTGATGTCACAGAACCTTTACCAGCAGCTTGTCGTGCAGCGATGATTCAAGCTGTGGAAGAAATGGGCGATCGCAATACTTTTAGAGGCTATGGTCCAGAACAAGGTTATGCTTGGTTAAGAGAGAAAATTGCCGCCCAAGACTTCCAAGCGCGAGGGGCAGAAATAGATGCCTCAGAAATTTTTATATCTGATGGTTCTAAGTGTGACACAGGCAATATTTTAGAAATTTTCGGACATAACAACACTATCGCCGTCACTGACCCAGTTTACCCCGTATATGTAGACACCAACGTTATGGCGGGTAACACTGGGGTTGCCAATGATCAAGGCGAATTTGCAGGTTTAGTATATCTCCCAATTTCCGCCGATAACAACTTTACCGCTGAAATTCCCTCACAAAAAGTCGATTTAATTTATCTGTGCTTTCCTAATAATCCCACTGGTGCGACTGCCACTAAGGAATACTTGAAGACATGGGTAGATTATGCTAGAGATAATGGATCAATTATCTTCTTTGATGCAGCTTATGAAGCATACATTACAGATCCAGCGCTTCCTCACTCTATTTATGAAATTGAAGGTGCAAGAGAATGTGCGATCGAGTTTCGTTCTTTCTCTAAAAATGCAGGCTTTACCGGCACTCGTTGTGCGCTAACCGTCGTGCCAAAAGCTTTGACAGCGAAAGCCGCCGATGGTTCTGATGTAGAATTATGGAAGTTGTGGAATCGCCGCCAATCCACTAAGTTCAATGGTGTATCTTATATTGTACAACGGGGAGCTGAAGCAGTTTACTCGCCAGAAGGACAAACACAAATCAAGGCATTAGTTAGTTTTTATTTGGACAACGCTAGAATAATTCGTGAGAAATTGTCAGCAGCCAAATTAGCTATTTACGGTGGCGTAAATGCGCCTTACGTTTGGGTAAAAACTCCTAATAGCCTCTCTAGTTGGGAATTTTTTGATAAACTGCTACAAACTGTAAATGTGGTGGGAACACCCGGCTCTGGATTTGGTGCTGCTGGCGAAAGCTACTTCCGGATTTCGGCATTTAATAGCCGAGAGAATGTAGAAGAAGCGATGCAGCGGATTACAAACCACTTCATTTAGGCTTATTACCTTTAGTTAGATTAAGCTTGGTTTTAGAAGAACCGAGCTTAATCTATCTTATATTTCGCAGGTTAAAGTAAGTTCGATGTTGCTACTGTGTAATGATGGTGGCAGTAATAATTCCCATCAATATTTGTTCAAACAAGATTGGCTTATTTATGCCATGCTGTACCAAAATGAGATAAAAGAAAGCCTCCGAGATACTTTTAGATCTAGGAGGCTTCTTGTTATTTAGTTGTAAAATGAGACCTGGCATCGAGCTATTTTTGCGTAGGGCTACCCCTAAACTATCGTTGCCGCAACAGCGTTTCACCTCTGAGTTCGGGAAGGGTTCAGCGTGGTTCCACCGCGCAATAGACACCAGGAAAACCCGATGGGAATTAAAAATTAAAAATGTAAAATTAAAAATAGTTTTTGGAATTTTACATTTCTAAGACTTCAGAAACCCTGAAGACTGCAAGTAACGCGAATCACCAAATGTTTGAGAGGTCAAGCCCTCGGTCTATTAGTACGGCTCGGCTGCATACATTACTGCACTTCCACCTACCGCCTATAAACGGGTGTTCTGCCCGTGACCTTACCTACTTAACGTAGTGAGAGCACTCATCTTGAGGTGGGCTTCCCACTTAGATGCTTTCAGCGGTTATCCGCTCCGCACTTGGCTACCCAGCGTTTACCGTTGGTACGATAACTGGTACACCAGCGGTGCGTCCTTCCCGGTCCTCTCGTACTAAGGAAGGCTCCTCTCAATGCTCTTACGCCTGCACCGGATATGGACCGAACTGTCTCACGACGTTCTGAACCCAGCTCACGTACCGCTTTAATGGGCGAACAGCCCAACCCTTGGGACGTACTTCCG
>JBBSOP010000107.1:0-11460 GCA_038259655.1 Chroococcales cyanobacterium | reverse complement strand
TATTCGCAGAGAAGCTGTTCTTTCCTCACGGATTGAAGGAACGCAAACAAATATAGCCAATCTTTATGCTTATGAAACAGGACAACTCTCACTTCCTGGTGTTGTTCCTCCTCCACTGGAAGGAGATGCACAAGAAGTATTAAATTATGTGCGGACACTAGAGTACGGATTAGATAGACTTAGTAGCTTACCAATTTGTTTACGTTTTATATGCGAACTCCATGAACGCTTAGTAGATGGTGTGCGCGGTAAAAATGCGGCTCCCGGAGAATTTCGTCGCTATCAAAATTACATTGGTCAATCAGGATCTATTATCAACGATGCTCGATTTATTCCTCCTCCTGTACCAGAAATGCAGCAGTGCCTAAATGAACTAGAAAAATATTTACATGACAATTGTAATTATCCGCCATTGATTCGGATAGGTTTAATTCATTATCAATTTGAGAGCATTCATCCATTTATGGATGGTAATGGACGTATTGGCAGATTACTAATTTCACTACTTTTATTGAACTGGAATTTATTACCCTTACCCTTGCTTTATCTCAGTGCTTACTTTGAGAAACATAGACAAAAATATTATGATTTCATGCTAGGCATCAGTAAGCATGGTAATTGGCGCGAGTGGCTGATATTTTTCCTAGAAGGAGTAACAGAACAGTCAAAAGATGCTGTGATTCGGTCAAAAAAGTTACAAGATTTACAAATTCAATGGAGAAACGAATTAACTCAAGCTCGTGCTACTGCTCTACTGTTACGTCTTGCAGACAGCTTGTTTGAGTCACCTATTCTTACTATTCCCCAAGCTCAAGAAATTCTAGACGTTACATATCGATCTGCACAACAGAACGTTGAAAAACTGGTTAATGCTGGCATCTTGTTCCAGTTTAGTGAAGGTTCTTACTGTAAAGTATTTATTGCTCCACAAGTCTTACAAGTCATAGAGGAGTAAATATGCTTAAATTATACTTTATCCCCAAAAAGTATAATTCTACTGATGAGAATTGTACTTGAATATCAATTCATTGAAACCCTGGCAGTGCATACTTTTTACCATAAGACAGTGATGCCTGTGGGGAGTATGGCGATCGCTCTCAATATCCTAAATTCTTTTCTGACGTTCTACCATTTTCCCAAACGGCGTAAAACACCTTTGACACCAAGCATCAACCCAAAACGCCGGAACTTTAAACCTAGCCCCGCAATTAGGACATAATCTATCAGCATCAACCCCTACAATCTTGGCTAATGCCTCTAACTGCTGGCGAGAAGGAGGAGGATTAAACCGAAACTTTTCCCATCTTGCGATCGCATCTTTGCTTGTGGTACAAGGAACAGTTAAGCAGGGATAGATAAGCGCGTAACTGAAATCATGGCAGAGATTAAAGCAATTTTGGAGCAGTGATTATGTTAGGTTTACTAGAAAAGTTTAGCCGCTTAGAAGAATTAATGAGTCAGTCAGCATTGAAAAGTGTTGATTCTGACCAAATTTTACTGATGAATGGGATTAGTTGGGATATATATGAAACACTATTACAAGGGTTTAATAATAATTCTCACTATCGCTGGAAATATTTAGAAGGTACTTTAGAAATAATGTCACCTAGCCGTCGTCATGAGTTTAATAAAAAGATTATTGCTTTATTGCTAGAAGCCTATTTTTTAGAAGCAGGGATTGATTTTTATCCTTTAGGCTCAACTACTTTTAGAAAGCAAACAGCCGCAAGAGGAATAGAGCCAGATGAATCTTATTGTTTTGATTCTGAAAAGCCTGTTCCTGATCTTGCTATTGAAGTGGTTGTGACAAGTGGAGGAATTAATGACTTAGTTATTTATCAAGGTTTAGGAGTACCAGAGGTTTGGTTTTGGCAGAATAATCAATTTTTATTATATTATCTGCGTGATCAGAAATATGAGTCAATATCGAAAAGTGAATTTCTACCAAATTTAGATTTAAATCTCTTGGCAAGTTTTATTATCTCTGACGAGAGACCAAGAGAAATAATATTAAAGTTTCTTCAACATATCCGTAAGGATAATTCATGAATTTTTCCGACAATAACAGATGAAATTAAGCGAATTGGTAGTTAAATTAGAATTTGCTTGATTTCCTGTTTCGCCCCAAAATACAGGTAGTTCCTGCAAATACTTTGGGAATAAGTCCACCTTGCCCTAAAATTCTACACGGGGAGCCAAACTGATTGCACCCACTATTCACTAGTAAGCTGAGGATTTTTTTGTGGACTTATCCCGTATTCCTGCCCAACCCAAACCAGGTATAATCAACGTTTTGATTGAAATTCCAGGCGGGAGTAAAAATAAATATGAGTATGACAAGGATCTACAAGCTTTCGCTGTAGATCGTGTACTTTATTCTTCGGTACAATATCCGTATGATTATGGTTTTATACCTAACACGTTAGCTGAGGATGGCGATCCTTTAGATGGAATGGTTATTATTGATGAGCCAACCTTTCCAGGCTGTGTAATTGCTGCACGACCAATCGGCTTTCTAGAGATGATTGACGGTGGCGATCGCGACGAAAAAATTCTTTGTGTTCCTGACAAAGATCCACGTTACGCTCAAGTGAAATCCCTGAAAGACCTAGCACCACACCGCTTAGATGAAATTGCTGAATTTTTCCGTAGTTATAAAAATTTGGAAAAAAAAGTGACTGAAATTCGTGGTTGGCAAGAAGTTGAGCAGGTTAAGGTCTTAGTAGAAAAGTCTATCAAAGCCTTTAAAGCATAATGAGAGAGTAAGAAGTTAGAAGTTATGAGTCACAGATGTTTATTTCTAGCTCTTAACTTCCAACTTCTAAGGTGATTTCTAGCGAATAAAATACCAATGTTGACGAGTTTCGACTCCGCTCAACTCTCGACTCTTTCGTTGGTTGCGGTAAATTTATTAATGGAATTCACCTAACTACATAACTGTTGATTACCCCAAAACCAAATGCAGCGCACTCTTCTTTTGGCAAAGATTCACAACTGCACCCTCACAGGGGCAAATATTAACTACGTGGGTAGTATCAGTATTGATCAAATCTTGTTGGATAAAGCTGGCATCTTACCTTATGAGCAAGTGCAAGTAGTGAATAATGCTAATGGTGAACGCTTTATTACTTATGCAATCCCAGCTCCAGCTGATTCAGGAGTCATTGAGCTAAATGGAGCCGCGGCACGTCTAGGCATTATGGGCGATCGCTTGATTATAATGGCTTACGGGCAGTTCACTGGGGAAGAGTTAAAAAGTTACTCTCCCACAGTAGTCATTGTGGACGAAAACAACCGACCTTTGGAAGTGCGACACTACGATGATCTGCTCAGTAAGGTCTAATTTCAAAGAAAATGTCAAATTTAGAGCTGTCGGGTTCCCAAAGCTACGTCACAGAAAAGCCAGCTACTTTGCGAAGTAGTCCAGTGGATAATTTTCGAGTGCAATTTTGGGGTGTAAGGGGCTTAATTCCTACCCCAGGTAGCATTGCCAACCGCTACGGTGGTAATACTGCTTGTGTAGAAATGCATATAGCTAACAAACACTTGATTTTTGACGGGGGTACTGGTTTACGCATACTGGGTAAAACTTGGCAGCAAATAGAACAGCCACTAGAAGCCCATCTATTCTTTACTAACTCTCAATCAAATCGGATTCAAGGTTTTCCCTTTTTTGCACCTGCATTTGTTACCGAAAATTGTTTCCACATTTACGGTATCGCTGCCTCTAACAGTGCTTCGATCAAGCAATGCTTGTACGATCAGATGCTTCAGCCGCACTTTCCTTATCCATTGCAGGTGATGCAGTCAAAATTGCAGTTCTACAATCTGACTCCGGGTCATGAAGTAAAGCTAGATGAGATCACGATTACAACAGCATTGATCAATCAAACTCAGCGTTCAGTTGGCTACCGTGTCACTTGGCAGGATTATAGCGTTGCCTACGTTACAGATTTACATAAAAATATTGATGAGGTAGAAAAAGAGCGCATCTTAGAGATAATTCAAGGTGTTGATTTATTGATTGCTAATGCGACTTACATTCCCCCAACCTCCCATAAACATGAATCTGGGGATTTGCACTGGCAAACTGCTGTAGATTTAGCTCATAGCGCTGGCGTGCAGCAGTTAGTGATCTCTCATCACCACCCAGACGACGAAGATGATTTTCTTGATAAGGTTCAAACTGAAGTGCAATCTGTCTTTCCTAAAGCCTTGCTAGCCTGTGAAGGTTTAGTATTATCAGTTGGGTAGTCAAGCAAATTTGTGACTCTGCATCGCACAATCATAAAGAAGTGCAGTACGACAGCAGTTTAAGAAAATGAGAAAATAGGATAGAGTACCAGACAATATCCATGCCCAGAAAAATTCGAGAACTGAAAGCTCAGATTGCTCGTGAAGGGTTTGTTTACCTGCCTAAACGGGGTAAAAGTAGCCATGAGCGTTGGCAACATCCTCGGCTTAAGAAAACATTGACAATCCCAGGCAAAGATGGAGATGATGTACCACCTTATCTAGAAAAACAACTCGCAAAGTTACTCACTGCACTGGAAGAGCTAAAGGAGGATGAGGATTCATGAGTCGATACAGCATGATTGTTCAATGGTCTGACGAAGATCAGCTTTTTTTGGTTACAATTCCAGAGTTTGGCGATCGTGTTGTTATGCCCTGCACTCATGGTAAAACTCGTGAGGAAGCAATTTATAACGGCGAAGAAGTTATTGATATGTATTTAGAAGCTTGGCAAGCAGAAGGTGAATCTATCCCTGAACCCCAGACGCTTCAAATTGCTTGAGAGTAGTAGCGAGCAGCACAAGTAACAGCAAGAACGAATATATGCCAACTACTTGTATTGCTGTCGTTTGTTCTAACATATCATCTAAATGTTTCAATATTGGCAAGCAGCGAGTTTACGAATTGCGTCTGTTTTTCGGAGTTTCATTGTGACAAGATAATGAATCACTGTAGGAGATGTCAATGAGATGATGGGCAGTTGCAGTTTGCCGTTTATGTGAGCAAGCAGGAATTTTAGTATTCAGCCATTGATAAAGATGCCTAGACACAAAGCTACTAGCTTGAGACATTCTCCACTCATGATAGATTTTGATTAACGGCGTTGCTGAATCATGGGATGATTTCGCCCAATTCGGAACGAATTATCAATAGTTTCAAGCGTCGATTCATCCCGCATATATGCAACGCCTGATTAACTAGTTAATAGTTAGGCATTTTTCAGCCTTCTTTACGCTAACGGTTCAATGGCAGATGTTGACGATCGCTAGTAGCATTAGTTAGTATGACTATATAATCTTACTAAACTGTCGTAGGCAGCTTGAATGATGAGTAAGAAAGTCAGCATTACTTTAGACGACGAAGTTCTAAAGTTTGTAGATCAGCTAGCAGCAGGCAACCGTAGCAGTTTCATAAACGAAATTCTCTGGAAAGAGAAGAAGAAGATTTTTATGCAGGAACTGGAAGATGCTTACAAAGAGCAGGTGAATGACCCAGAGTTTCAAGAAGAGATTTCCGTTTGGGATGTTACAGTGGGCGATGGTTTAAATGCCTGATGGAATTTTAACTTACAAGCGAGGAGAAATATGGTGGGTCAATCTGAAGCCCATTGTTGGCAGTGAGACTGATAAAGAGCGTCCTTGCTTGATTTTGCAAAATGACATTGGCAATCAAAATGGGGCAACGACAATAGTTGCCCCATTATTGCCTGGAACAAAGATTTACCCGTTTGTTGTTAATGTTACGCCGACCTCGCAGAATGGAGTAACTGGTTATAGACATATCAACTTAAGTCAAATGAGGGCTGTAGATGCTTGCAGAATTAAGAATAAACAAGGTATTTTAGAAGACACTTATTGGGAAGAAATTGAAAAGGCTGTATGTATTGAGCTTGGTTTCAGTATGGCGTTCAAGTCTGCATAGCCTGCCTAAGTTCTTGAAGTTTTTTATTTACCGCACCACTAGTTAATAATTCTTCTGCTTTAGCTATACCCGATCGCATATCCAAACAAATACCACTGCGCCACAGATAAAAACCACCATTCCACAAGGCGGTTTGCAGTAATTCGCTGGGTTTGCCAATTAAAACTTCTTGGATTTGCGTCAGTAATTCTTCGGTACTGCCTAAAGGTACATTCTTAGTAATAAAGCCGTAATCATGGGGTGAGAGCAGCAACCTTTCTATCTCTTGGGGCGTTTTAGATAAAGCAATAATTGCAGTGCGATCGCGGGGTAAATCGCAACTACCTTCTAATCCCTTGACGAAGGTAAATTTTGTCACTTCCCGCAGCCCCAAAGCGACTTGGAACATAGCTTCTGTGGGAGGATGAACAAACCCAGCCATAATATGAGCATCCCCAGCATAAGGACACCAAATTAGTTCCATCGTTGCCAAAGGCGGACGCTTGCCAAGTTGGTCGCGGTACTCCCAAATAGCTTGAGTTAAAGGAAAATGCTGCGGTGTATAAACAAAGCCAATTCCCGTCTGCTCCAATACCTGCTGAGTTTTTGTCAGTGGTAAAGCAGTCCAATCAACACCTAATCCTTGCCAAATCTCTACCAATGGTAAACCGTACTTTGTCGGTAGGCGATCGCCACCATGCATGACTACTGGTTGTCCAGCGGTGGCCAAAAGTAAAGCGGTGACTGGAGAAATTGGTGCAGTCCGCGTTCTGCCATCGTACGGTATGCCCAAAACTATTACTGCACGCGCACAGGAGATTGGTTGCAGTTTTGGACCTAGTTCATCGTAGGCATCTAACATTCCAGCTAACTCTTCACCTGTGGGACGCTTAATCCGGTGAGCAATTAAAAATGCCCCAATTTGGGCTGGAGTTGCTTCACCTAAAAGCATCATTTTAGTAGCGGCGGCGGCTTCAGCACGAGTTAAATTTTCTCCTGTGTGGTTCCCACTACCTACCTTTTTTAGCAATTCCCTGAATACATTACTCATAAAAATCAATAGTCAACAGTCCAAATATTGACTGTGGAATTTTGATTAATCATACTTTAGGAAGCCGATCGCTGCTGCTGAAATTGCGGTGGAATGTTTTCCTTTACAAGTTGCCAAAAGTGTTGAATAGGAGGAATCAAAAGACGATCTTGAGTTGTCACCATTACCACCCGACGAGTCAAGCTAGAATTATCAGGTGTAGCAGCTAGAGGACGAATTGCCAAAGTGGGATCATGAAGTGCTTCGATTAATGCTGAATGAGGTAGTAAAGCCACTAATTCGCCTTGGCGCACCACTCCCCTAAAAGCATCTAGGGTATTTACTTCTAAAGCTGCTTGGAGTGTAGCTTCTAGTCGTTCAAATTTGTCTTGCACTAAGCGTTGCATTCCATAGCCATCTTTAAAAACCACTTGCGGATAACGAACTAATTCCGACCAAGGAATACGATCATATTGGGCTAGGGGATGATTGGCTGCGGTTAGGACTTCTATTGGTTCATCATAAAGGACTTCTACCACCATTTCTCTGCTAGTGGTTAAAAAGCGATTATTCATGACAATTGCCAAATCTACCAATCCATCTTTGAGGACTTTTAAGGCGCGATCGCTACCTAAGGATGTGATTCGTAATTGTACATCTGGATAATCATGACAAAATTTTTGCAATACTGGTGGTAGATGAGAAGCACATAACGAGTGAATCGCAGCAATACATAATTCTGGTTGCTTGCCGGCGATTAAATCTTTTAATTCTTGTGTAGCAGTTTCCCACTCTTGACAAATTTTGCGGGCGCGAGGTAGCAAACATTCACCTCCTAGCGTCAATTTGGCATGACTGTTTCTGTGAAAGAGTTCTACACCCACATCGGCTTCTAATGATTGGATTTGGCGACTGATAGTCGATTGGGTAACATGACATTTTTGGGCTGCTTGTTGAAAGCTGCCAGTTTCGGCGATCGCTAGAAAGGCTTGCAACTGCTCTAGTCGCATGTTTATGTAGCCTGAATTACTTTATGGCTTTTATTAAGTTAGCGGTTGTGTAAATACAATTTGGTAGGCTTTGATACAAGTTTTTGGTTTTGGGGATGGGGCATAGTAAAATTCTCGCCTTCCTGCTTTTCCTAGCCCCTAACCCTTTTGTGTCTTTGTGCCTTAGTGGTGAAAAATCTTGAACCACAGAGACACCAAGACACAAAGAGAAAAATAATTTTCGTTCGTTCTGTTCTGGTGTACGCAGTTGATGACAACTACATACAACCGAGAAGTGCTACATTAATTCCTAGTTTTTCCCGTTCGGTCGCTGAATAATTGTCTCGACTACTCGTCGCTTGGCTTTGGGATCAATCCCGACTAAGCGCACGTATTCGCCGCTATATTCAGATAGATGTGATTCTAAAGTAGATACAGCATCCGACTCGGCATCGATATGAATAGTACCGCAACTAGCCCACGAACCTGTACGGAAGCGGCGCTCATCAATGTGTTCAAAGGTAACTTTATAACCTTGAGCTAAAATTTGCCGGATTTGTTCTTGTGTTTCTAGGGTTACGTGGGTACTAAAAACTTCTTGTTTATGCGATCCATTCGTTGACGGTTTACTAGCTGGTGTGACAGGAGCAGCAGTAGGTGGAGCTGGTTGATTATTTTTGCCTCGATTCAGACGATTGTACTCATCAACTAATTGGGAATTTTCCACCCGTTGTTGTTCACCAACCATTAATTTACCAGCCTCGATTAGGTTAGATAGGCTGAAATTTGGCTTTTTAAATGCTGGTGGCCCTTCTTTGCTGTTCACTACACGTAAAGATACGCGCTCAAAACCTACTTGATGAATAAAGTCGCGGATTTGTTCATCATAAATGCGCGATCGCAAAGCACTAAAAAAGTCAACTGATTGATTGACAAAAGTATCAACTAACTGTTCTATTTCCCGTTGTGAAAGTCCATCTGGTTCAAAAATCCCCTTCACAATCCCCACCTTGTCATCTCGGTCAGGTTGCCAATAAAATTTATCCATCCGACCATCACGAATTAACGGGGCGTAAAGGGTGGAAAAATCATTGCCTGTAACAATAATCGGTACACGATGTAAAGGGTTTGAGTCGTAGCTTCCAGGTAGCTGTACATCTGTAGGATTATCGGCAATATTCATCAGTGTGGCATTCACTAACTGCGTGTTTACAGTATATTGAGTGCCTTCGTCAAAGCGTCCTGCACCTGCATCTAAATCATTAATCATCAGTACACACATTTTGCCGCGCACTTTGATGAGTTCCGCTGTTTCGCGATAGCGCAAACGAATTAAACGGGCTGGGTCTCCTGCATCTGGACTTTCTAATTCACCACCAGATATGTGAGTGACCTCAATACCCATTCTCTCAAAGACTAATTCACATTGAAAAGATTTTCCCTCGCCTTTACGCCCATGAATCCCCAAAATTAAGGGAACTCGCACACCAGGAAGATTTAAAAAGTTTTTGGTGATGTGAACACCAAGTTTGTCTAAAAAGCGAGGAGCGATATAGTAACCCATGAAATTATTATTTAGCTAGCACTGCTTAAAACAATGTTAAGTTTTTTTGGTTACTAATGTTTATTCATCTTTTGGTAGAAAAGGCACACCATTACTTAACGATGGTATAAAAAGTTTATATACCTACTTGAATTAAACTAAAATCTTTATGCGCTAAGATAATTATCTTTTCCTTAACTCATTGTATAAGTAGTTTTATAACTATTTCTACCTTTAAGAAATTGCTTTATTCCACCTTCTGGCATTACAAAGAGAATATCCAAAGCTTGCAGCCATCTAATAACAGAAATGCTAAAAAATCTCTGTCTAAATAAAGTGTTTTTATGTTGACTTTATTATTGATTTTATCCAAGTGATAGTTGAATTGGATCGGCTTCCAGATATAATTGAATTGCCTCACGGATATTTTCTAAAGCTTCTTCTTCCGTATCACCAGCCGATGTACAACCAGGTAATTCGGGACACCAAGCAGCCCATTCTCCGGTTCCTCGATCGGGTTCTAGAATTACTCGCCACTTCATAGTAAATATGCTTTCTGAGGATTTATTTGATAGTTATAGCTATTTTTGAGTGTAACGGAATCTAAAAAACTATTTTTCTCCCTACTCCCTACTCCCTACTCCCCACTCCAATCTCCCCAATCGTTAATTACAGAAAATAATGATGAATAGTCATCATTCCCAAATGACATTTTCATCGCTGTATGCAGAATTTGTCGTATGGCTTCAATACTACTAAGATCTAAACCCAGAGATTTCGCTTCTGTAATAAATAAATCTGTATCTTTGAGCAAATGTTTTGTTGGGAAATTAGGATTTGTGTAATTGCCATCCAGCATCCGTTGCAGTTTTTTGTCAAATGTAGGCGCATACAGTGAACTATCACGCAGGATTTGCATAAACAAATCTATATCAACTCCCTGACGCTGAATAAAAGCCAGACTAAGAGCAAAGCTAGTTGTTAAAGAAGCAATAAGTTGATTAAGAGCTAATTTCAGCGCAGCAGCAGTTCCTACTGACCCTACAAGTAAAGGTTCTGAACCAAAATTTTGTAGTAATTCTAAGTGGCGTTGATATTGTTCTGGTTCAGCACCTACCATCACAATTAGTTTGCCTGTTTGTGCCTCTGGAATACTACCCAGTACGGGCGCTTCTATATACTCACCACCACCACCAACTACTGCGTCTCTAATGTCTTGGCTTTCTGTGGGAGTAATGGTTCCCATTTGAATAATTGTGCGCCCTTCTAAAGTTCGCCAAGAAGTATCTGAAAGCAAAACATGATAAATTGCAGCAGCATTAGTCAGCATCAAAACAATGCACTCAGCAGCGTGAATTGCATGGCGGGGATGTGTAACAACTTCCGCCCCATCTGCTTGCAGTGGTGCTAATTTTCCTGGGGTGCGGTTGTAAGCAACTACCTCGATATTTGCTGCTAACAATCTTTGGGCCATCGGTAGTCCCATTAGTCCAGTTCCCAGAAATGCCACCTTCATTGTTTACGTCCCTTTGGTACAGCGTAGGCGAAGTTCATTTTAAACATCGCGTTTCTATTGTTTAATTGTCAGTGACTAAGGAAGCTGAGATTTTTTAATCTAAAATCTCAACTTCCCACTCTTCAACTTTACCGATTAACCACCTGCTGCAAAAGTCACCATAATCACAACTGAAAGTAAAATACCAGGGGTAAGTAGTGTAACTAATAATAAAAGTTCGTGAGCTGTCATAATTATTACTTTCCTAGTGTCTTTAACTGCACAGTAATCAATGTCATGCTAATCCATATCAGATAGATACAGCATTGTTAAATAGAGTTTTAACTTTTTACACTTACCTTTACTCTGGCACAGTTAGTCCTTTCAGCAATCGAGAATTTTCTTTTTCATCAAGTCCTTTGCTTTGAACTAAGACTCCAAAGTTGCCCAATCCCATAGGGTCTAGCAGTTGGTGTAGTGATTCTCGCCG
>JBBSOP010000106.1:0-11485 GCA_038259655.1 Chroococcales cyanobacterium | reverse complement strand
CCCTGAGAGTCAGATTAAGCGATCAACAATTTCTTTAATTACAACAAGGATTTTAGGAGTAAATTATGGCAACTATCGCTCTTTCTGAACTACACGCGGCTGGTTCTGAACTGTTCCAAGATTCCGAAAGCTTCCTCAATGAAATGAGTGATGTAGATTCCATTGTTGGTGGTACTTATAACTACGTCAGCGATATGTCGGGCTTGTCAAAGCTAGCTGAAGCTTGGGTCTATACCTATGGTATTGGTCATATTGGCTATATAGCTAAGTCATTCAGTGGTGGCTACGGATACTAAATAGCTTTGTAGTTCTCTACAAAAGCTAGATGACTCTCCAGGGATTAAAAGTAATCTTGGTGATGAACATAATGTGTTTCAATTACTAGTAAATCCCTGAGAGTCAATCAGATTAATAAATCAACAGTTTCTTAAATTCACAACAAGAATTTTAGGAGTAAATTATGGCAACTATCACTCTTGCTCAACTACAAGTTACTGGTTCTGAACTGTTCCAAGATTCCGAAAGCTTCCTCAATGAAATGAGTGATGTAGATTCTATTGTTGGTGGTACTTATGGTGCTTCCGTCAGTGACCTTTCTGGACTGACAAAACTAGCTGAGGCTTGGGTCTATACTTATGGTATTGGTCATATTGCCTATATAGCTCATTCATTCAGCAAGGGCAATGACTACTAAATAGCCTTCTAGGAAACTACAAAAGCCAGATGACTCTCCAGGGATTAAAAGTAATCTTTGCTAGCAACATAAAGTTTATCGATTACTAATAAACCCTGAGAGTCCATCAGATTAAAAGAAAATCAACCATTTTTTAAACATAAAGAGAATCTTAGGAGTAAATTATGGCAACTATCACTCTTTCCCAACTATATACTGCTGGTTCTGAACTGTTCCAAGATTCTGAAAGCTTCCTCAATGAATTGAGCGATGTCGATTCTATTGTTGGTGGTACTTATGATGCCTCCGTCAGCGACATGTCAGGATTAACAAAACTAGCTGAAGCTTGGGTCTATACTTATGGTATTGGTCATATCGCCTATTTAGTTGAGTCATTTAGTCATGGTTACGGAGTATATTAAATAGTTTGTAGTTAATTGCAAAAGTCAGATGACTCTCTAGGGATTAAAAGTAATATTTGCAATCAGCATGAATTTTATCGATTACTAATAAACCTTGAGAGTCAGTAATATTAAGAATTGACATTTTAGTCACAGCCAGCTACGAAACAGTAAATTATGCCTATTTGCATAATATCTCTACTTTTTTACTAGTTTTTAGCTATTACAAAATTCCGCAAGTTTCTTTAACAAATTTAAGGAATTAAACTACATTTTTGTGAATAGTGGCAAGGACTAAATTAAGTAAATGGCAAAGATTATAATTTCTGAACTGCATCCTACTAATTTAGAAACATTTCTGGACGAACTGAATGATGATTCTAAATATATATACGGTGGTCAAGACTACGCTCTTGACCAAAGTTACTACATGATTATGAAGCTTCTTGAAGCTGCAATCTCGGTGTTTGCTATTTATAGCATTACGTCGATTGTAAGATTATTCAATGCTGAATAGTACAAGCTTATGAAATTTTTTTGTGATTATTCATCTCATCATAACTTAATTCCATGTCTGCTCTGATAATTTGTATAGTGATTTTTGAGATGGTTATGGTGTAGTTATAGTTGTTTTAGTCACAAAAAAACTTTGAAGCAGACTAAAAAATCTAGTTATTAATGTTGAAAATGGTCTAAACCTATGCCACCATTTGTATTGAGTTCTCACAATGTTTTTGATTATCTAATTTCTCAAGGTTTATGTACTCAAGAAGAGAAGTCATTGAGCCATATTGACCTTAAACCAGCCAAAAACTTCAATTTATTACTCAGCTTGCCAAGCGATCGCCAGCTTTTAGTAAAACAAGAACGTTATAATCGAGAAGGAAAAACTGTTGGTGAATTTTTGCAAGAATGGCAAGTTCATGATTTTTTACACACTTTCCCAGAACTGAGCCAAATTTACCCATGTTGTTCAGAAGCGGTGCATTTTAACGCTGAACATTCAATAATTATTTTCAATTATCTCAATGATTATCGTGACTTGTCAGAGTTTTATGTCAAGGAAAATTACTTTCCCCGCGAGATTGCAATGACTGTGGGAGCTACTCTGGCATTAATTCATCGTCTCACTTTTGCTCATCAAGATTACAAAGATTTCTTCAACAACACTGAGGATACAGTTAGTCAACAGACTCCTAATTTAGCTCGTGATTTAGAGCGAATCACTCCAGCAGTGTTTGGCATGGTTCCTAGCCACGGTATAAAATTCTTTGCCCTTTATCAACGTTATGACAGTTTAGGAAAAGCGATCGCAGATTTAAGTACTGCTTTCACTCCTTGTTGTCTAACCCATAATGACCTGAAGCTAAACAATATTCTTTTATCTTTAAGTTGGGAAGAAGCACTTCTGCACAATAGACTAGCAGCAAACAGCATCATTCGCTTGATTGACTGGGAACGCGGTGCATGGGGAGATCCTGCTAACGATTTAGGAACATTGATTGCTAGCTACCTGCAAATCTGGCTGCACAGTTTGGTTACTAGTAATACGATCGCGATCGAAGAATCTTTACGCCTAGCGACAATACCTCTGCATCTACTTCAGCCTTCAGTTGCGGCACTAGCTACTGCTTATTTAGCTAACTTCCCCGAAATTATAGAGCGTCGTCCTGATTTTTTAGAGCGAGTGATGCAATTTTGCGGTTTAGCTTTGATTAGAGCTATTCAAGCACAACTCCAATATGAAAAAACTTTTGGAAATGCAGGTATCTGTATGCTCCAAGTTGCCAAGAGTTTGCTGTGTCGTCCAAAAGCATCAATTCCGGCAATTTTTGGTATGGAAGCATCAACCCTCGCTAATACAAACTTATCTCTCGTTTAAAAGCGGTTCAGGGAAGCTTGGTTGAGTTTTACTACTGCTCTATCCAACCTACGAATTTATAGATTTTGTCAGTTAATCAGGCTTCCTTCTCTTCATTTTTGCATAACTTTTAACTCACAGGTAAGTACACATGCAACTATTAAATTCACTAGCAAGCCAATTGCAAGACGTTCCAGAATCATTGCAGACATCATTAGAAAATATTGTTCATCAGGTGCAGATCGAATCTCACTATTGTATTAAACACCCAGATTACAAACCCTTGGAAGTGTCAGAGTCAGCAGCTTCTCGGTTTCGACAATTACCTTTAGATCTCCAGAATAAATTTTTAAGTTTACAATTGCGTAGTTTTCTTTATGGTGTTTATTACAACGGCTCTTTAAAACCTAACCTAGAATCCAATGCAGAAGTAACGAATTTAGCATTGAATCAACACTTAGAAAATAACAGCTTGTTGGGTGTAGATTTAGCATTTTACGATCGCCTACATCAAAACAATAGAAGTGAAGGCTATTTGAGCCACGATTGGTTAGTGGTCAGAGAAGAAATAGATGATACTCTGGCGGTACAAAGAAATGGTTTAACATTGCACATTGATCGCGCTCACCATTTGCAATCACAAGACCGCTCTGTGGCTATTGGCAACTTAGTAGCGATCAAAATGCCCAAAAATATAGTACAAAACGGATTTTATATGGCAGTAGGGAATTTAGGTGTTTCCCAAGGCGAGCAAAGTCTTGTGCGCGTCTATTTCAACTTAAGTCCTGAAGGTGCAGTTGCAGTCATGGATTGCTTAACAGTCCAACTCAACGCCTTGGATATTCCTTTTTCATTTAAAGTGCTATACAACCCTACAGATTATACACGTTATGACTCAGGAGTACTCTATTTTGATAAAAGTAACTATGAAGCTGTCCACGGAGTATTAGAAAGGGTGTATGCAGAATACGAGTTCCATTTTTCTGAGTCAGTACCTTTGTTTACTAAGTTAATAGCACCAGGGTTAGCGATCGCTGAAGAACCTAACCGCAAATTTGGCGATCAAGAAAGTTTTGGTACTAACCGTTGCCAAGTGATTGCTAATGGTTTGCTTGATGCTTGGCTGGAAGGAAATAATACACCATCAGACCGGATAGCATCAATTTTACAGCATTTTTCGCTACATGAAATTGAATTACAACGTCCTTATTTGAATGCTAACTCTGAGGATATTTACACTCCTATACAAATATAGTTTTTGGGCATGGGAAACTTGTACTGAGCGTAGCCGAAGTATAGAGAATGGGGCATAGGAAAAAGTTCCCAATGCCCTATACCCAACGTGAGCTCGACGCTTCTAAAAACCCCGCTTCCATTCCTCTCCCCCACAGTGGGGAGAGGCTTTGAAACCTTGATTTTTTCGTTTAAAACTAGTAAACTTCCTGCCCCTCTCCGCGTCGGAGAGGGGTTGGGGAGAGGTTCATCGAACTTACGTTATACCCAAATGGCATAAAAAAAGTTGGTGAGACTGGGAGAGTAAAGATAAATTATTAGTAATTTTTACTAAGTTAAAATCCACGCATTAGAGTTAGCATAATGAATGAAGATTTTTATCAGCCTTCAAATATTACGATCAGTTATGAAGAATGGCAAGATATTCTCAGAGCGATCATTGCGAGGAAGTATTCCTGGGCTTGTGTTTTAATTCTGCATTCTCTTGGCTATAATCCTCTTAAATATATACCTTATCGTACTTATATCCGATTAACAAAAAATAACTGTACATTAAGCAATATTAAAAATCCTAAAAATGCTCAGATAAGCTTGAATGATTTTAATACCGAAATCATAGAAAATCAAATAGATAATAATTAATTTCGCTCATGTTTATATATTAATTATGTCAATAGTGAAAAAGCCCAGAATTAGATTAATTCTGGGCTTTAGTAATTATATTTTAACTGATATCAATTCTCTGTGAAGCCGCACATTATTTTGACCCCTCACCTTACCAAGGGGAGGGGTTGGGGGTGGGGTTGTTTCTATGCATCTTCATATAGAACTGGTATTATATTTAGGACTTACGCAAGGACTCTCTAAAACCCTCTTAACTTCTCTGCGAGACGTTGCGCGAACGTGTACTTCGTGTCCTTTGCGGTTCGTTTTTCTATAGTTTTGCGTAAGTCCTGATATTAATATTGCATAAGCATACAAACTCAAAAACCTCATCTATTATTTAGCAACTGCTGTTCTTGCGGAAGTAACTTAGTTTCACTCACTGGCTTTTGACTGATAATATTTGCCGATTGTGATAATGGTCGAATAATTAAACTTACGCCAATTGCCCAAGCGATCGCAACCATCCAACCTGCAAAAATATCACTAGGAAAATGTACTCCTAAATATAGTCGTGTCCAGCCAATAGCCAAGATATATAAGCTACCCAAAATCACCGTCAACCAACACCAAACACTACCCCAAGTTAAAATTACCAAAATAGCAATTAACGTCATACTTGTCATAGCATGGCCGCTGGGGAATGAATAATCAAACTCTGGTGCAACTGAGTTCCATAAATCGGGACGTACTCTATGCCAAAATTCTTTACCCGTGCGGTTGATAATTGTACTACCAGTAGCAGTGATGAGTAAATAGGTGAGCGATCGCCAGCGACGTTGCAGCAGTAAAATAAATGCGATCGCTATCAGAATCGGTAATACAGTCCAAAAAGAACCCAATTTTGTCAACATCGCGGTGAACACATCCAACTGCGGTTGTGCTAGAGAGTGGATTGTCACCAGAATCGGTAAATCCCAAAGAAAACCACCCTCGTTGTACCGCACCTCTAAAGCCAGCAATCCAAAAATTTGCAGTGGCAAATATATCCCCACGAATAGTAGCAACAAAGAACGCCAATGGGTAATTAACAATTTTTGCACAAACCCTATGGGCAACTGTGGCTTGGGCAAAAATGCTGTTTGTTGATTTTCATCGTTGACTTTTTCTAACTCTGTCATATCAAATACGGTAAAACCTAATTTCCTCCTGACTTGAAAATTGAACTTTGGAAAAAAATATAAATGTTGATATCTCAATGCCCCATGCATGTCTCTGAATATACCTCTAGTAGTCTACTAAGACAACTTTGCTCGGTTAATGGGATAAAAGTCCAGTTCTTTTCTCCCCCTGCTTCCCCTGCTTCCCCTGCCTCCCTCCACCCGTCATTTTTAAGTTGACAGACTAGTGACCTACTGGCGCTTTCGCTCCCCCACGCCCCTTACCTAGAAACAGTAATAGAGGCAATGAACAAATAAATCCTACTCCGACAACTCGAAAAATGTCAGCATAAGATAAAACAGCAGCTTGAGTATTAACTGTTTGACTTAATAAAGCAAGTGCTTGTTGTTGAGCTGTTGTCGTATCCATACCTTGGCTTTGAAGAAATCCATTGAGCGCATCAAGACGTTGATTCGTCTCTGGGTCATAAGGACTAAGTTTGGCTAAAAGGATGTCTCGATGAAAAGCCTGTCTTCGAGTTAGTAAAGTGGTGAGTAGGGCAATGCCGATGCTCCCACCTAATTGTCGCGTTAGGTTGTAAAAACCAGAGCCAGCAGGAATATCTTGTTTAGGTATCCCTCCTAGAGTTGCCAAACTCAAAGGCAGAAACATCATGACGGTAAAAGCTCCCCGCCATAATAAAGGCCAAAATAAATCATCTGTACCGCTTTGGGGAGTAATTGCTGCCAGTTGAAACATGACTCCAGCTGATCCTACAGCACCAATCGCAATTAAAAATCTAGCATCAACTTTGCTTAAGAGCTTTCCTAACATAATCATGACGACAGCAGATGCTAAAGCCCCTGGTGCTAACAATAATCCCGTTTGTGTAGCGGTAAATTGCAGCACACTTTGAGCAAATATTGGTACTGCAAAGAGTGCGCCATAAAGCCCCATCCCTACCAATGCCGAAAGAATACTTCCTGCTGCCAAAGAACGGTGACGTAAAACTCTTAAATCTACAGCCGGGTGAGCCGTTTTCAGATCTTGCCAAATAAATAGCCCCAAACCAATGATGCTAGTCACGAGCAAAGTCGTAATAAAGCCGGAAGAAAACCAATCTTCTTTCTGACCTTCCTCTAACAAAGTTTGCATAGAGCCAATGGCCACAATTAAAAACACAATCCCCCACCAATCAACAGCTTGACTTTGTGCCTTGGTCTTATCGCCATCCTTGGGCAAAAACAAAAAAGACATTGCTACTGCTAAGATTCCAAAAGGAATATTAACAAAGAAAATCCAGCGCCACCCTAAACCATCTACTAAAAAACCTCCCAAGGTCGGGCCAATAGCTGGCCCAGCAATTACTCCTACTCCAAAAACTGCTTGAGCAAGTCCTTGTTCAGCAGGGGGAAAAGTCTCAAACAAAATCGCTTGTGCTTTAGCTAACAAACCACCACCGCATAAACCCTGAATAATTCGGGAAATAATCAGCATGGGTAGATTTAAAGAAAGTCCGCATAACACCGAGGCAATTGTAAAACCGACTAGCGAGAAAATAAAGTAAGTTTTGCGCCCAAAGTAATCTCCTAGCCATGCAGACAAAGGAATTAAGACAACGTTGGCAATGGAATAGCCTGTAACCACCCAGCCGACTTCACTGATGGTTGCACCAAGAGTAGCTTGGATGTCAGTTAAAGCAACGTTAACAATACTAGTATCAATTACTTCTAAAATTGCACCTAAGGAAGCAGTGAAAGCGATCGCCCACTTCAAAGATCCTTGCACATAACCAGCTTGGTTAATAGAAGATTGTTTAGGAGTGGTAGCCATTTTTACTATAAATAGTGAGGAGAGAGGTAGCTTTGGATTTAAACACGACAACTATATTTAATTAGTATACGCTACAGTAACGTATCGTATACAATAGGTCAAGGGTATCTTTCCTGAGGTTGATAAGTTTGCTAGCAAATTGTCAAAAAGACATTGCTTGGGGATGATAGTTTTATGAATAAGCAGATTCACAGCACTTCTGGACGACCACGTAGCATCCATGCCGACCAAGCTATTCTGCAAGCGACCCTAGACTTGCTAGCGGAGGTAGGATATCAAAGTATGAGTATAGAAGCGATCGCTGCTCGTGCTGGAGTGGGGAAAACGACGATCTATCGGCGTTATACTTCTAAAGAAGAAATAGTTGCAGATGCGATCGAAAGCCTAAGAGAGGACACATCAATACCAGATACTGGAAGCTTTTGGGGAGATATGGATATCCTCATTGAGAATGCTGGTAAAAAAATAAATAGTCCCCTTGGTCGGCAAACACTTGCTTTAATCATTAGTACAGCATCTAGCAATCCTCAGTTTGCCGAAGTTTACTGGAAAAGATATACGCAAGTCCGACGCGAAGCATTTGCTAAAGTCCTGGAACGTGCCAAGTTGAGAGGTGAAATTCATAAAGATGCAGATATTGACTTAATTATTGATCTAGTCAGCGGCTCTTTATATTACGCACTTATTTTTAAACCTACAACAGAGCCAGTAGAAGCTTATATGCGCCGAACGATGGATCTTCTCTTTAAAGGTATAGGTACTGGTTAAGCGCTATATTGGTAAGCTGAGATTGTAGTGATTTTTAGTAACAGGCATTAATTGCGATCGCTACCTACACAATTTAACAGGCATAATATAGCATAGGGCGGCAATGCAAAAACTTGTTTTTAACAATAGACATGACTTTAGAGCGCAAGCCCTATTTCTTGGCAAAGAGATTAATCTAGCAAAATTAGAGAATTACATCTGCTTAGCGACTATGCCACTAATGGTTACATTAGGTGAACATGGCTGTGCAGTGCTACTGGACTATGGTGCAGTTGTGCTGTTTAACCTTGAGCCTGTGGAAAAGGTAGCCTTCTTAACCGAACTATCCTCTCAAGTTAGAGAATCTTTTGCCAACCCAGAGACGGAAGAAGTAGAAATTCAGCTCAACTTGGTACAGAGTGAGCGAGTCAAAGAAGGAAAAATTTTGCTGCATGAATTTAGTATTGAACGCTTGCAGATAGTGGCTGATATACTTGCTAAGAGCGTAGTACTGTCTCATTATGAAATTAGTATAGCCAATGTATTTGATCAAATTGAACCGTTTGCAGCTAGTCTCCAACGGGAAAACAGGAGTAGAAGCCAAAGTCGAGAATTACTGCGTCAACTAGGCACTACCTTGTTAGTTCAACATAAGATTGTAGGTCGAGTAGAGATTATCGATAAGCCGGAGTTACTCTGGGAATCTCCTCAGCTAGAAAACTTATATCTGCGCTTGGAAGATGAATACGAAATCCGTGAGCGTCACAACGCCCTAGAACGCAAATTAGAGCTAATTTCTCAAACCGCACAAACGGTGCTGGAGTTCATGCAACACAGCAGTAGCCAGCGAGTAGAGTGGTATGTGGTGATTCTGATTGTGGTGGAGATTCTGCTGTCACTGTACGATATTATTTTCAAACGTTAAAGCTATGTTAACCACCAAGACACTAAGGAGGACACTTGCATGGGCGGGTTTCCCGACTTGAGCAAAGTGTCCGTCACACTAAGTATTTTCAAGTCAGTTTATGTGCGTTTAGCAATGATTATCATTGTATTGTTAAAATATCTATAAATTAATTTTTTAAAATCGTTAGATCTTTTGTGAATGTACTTTATCCTCACATTTGCTAGATAAGCCATGCAAAACGCAGACACAACCTTAAAGCTTCGCCTGTGGACAGTTGAAGAATACCACCGGATGGCTGAGGCGGGGATTTTTGATGTAGATGAACGAGTAGAACTCCTAGAAGGAAATATTATCTGGATGATTGCTAAAGGAACAGCCCATCGTTCAGCAGTGGGAAGGACAGATTACTTACTGAAAAACCGTTTAGGAAATCGGGCTTGGGTATCAATTCAAGAACCAATAAAGCTAAATGAACAATCTGAACCAGAGCCAGATATTGCTGTCGTTAAAGTAGACCCACTAGACTACGCAGACCACCACCCTACTCCACCTGAAGTTTATCTAATTATTGAGGTAGCAAATAGCAGTTTGAAATTAGACTGCGAAACTAAAGGAAAAGCCTACTCAAAAGCGGGAATTGCAGATTATTGGGTGTTAGATGTGATTAGTCGGCAATTACATGTGTTTCGGGAACCAACTCAGGATGGTTATCAAAGCCAAGTAGTTTTGAAAGAAGATGCAACTATCTCACCCTTAGAGTTTCCCGATTTGCAGCTTGTGGTTTTAGAAATGTTACCACCAACACATAAGTCTTAAAACATATTGGTAAGGACATACATCTATCTGTACGCCCCTACAAATAATTTATTTGTTACAAAGTTTTTTGTAAAAATTAGCCTCTGTTACTGTTCCAAGGTCCCCAAATTGCGAAAGTAATACCAGGAGTTTGGATGTTAACAAACATAGTCTTACCATCAGGAGAAAAACAAGCTCCAGCAAACTCACTAGTGTTTAATACATTACGTCCAAAGTCATAGAGTTCGCCATCAGGATTTACACCTCTTAAAAACTGTTCACCACTTCCATCTTCACAGAGAATAAGATCGCCAAAAGGAGCCACAACTATGTTATCTGGCATATCAAGCTCTTCTCTAGATTGAGACTCTACAAACAGTTCAATAGTATCTTTACCCGGAATGTAACGCCAGACCTGACCGCCCCCTACAGCACCACCACTGGTACAACAAAAGTAAATTTCACCATTGCTGTAATAGATACCTTCTCCACGGACAAACTGGGCTGCTCCTTTTTCAAAACCTTCGATTCTGACAGTATTTTCAGGTGGATTAGGATTAGTAATTGTCACCCATTCCACTTTCATCGGTTTACGCAAGGGAAAACCTTCACCTGTCATCGCCTGGGGCATACCCTTGATTTTTAGAGCTTGCAGAGTGCCGCCAGCTTTGAGATTACCTGGTTGCTTGGGGATAAAACGGTAGAAAAGACTACTTCCACTATCTTCTGTCTCATAGACAATGCCTGTTTTGGGGTCTACAGCCACAGCTTCGTGGTTAAAGCGTCCCATAGCGATTAGAGGCTCAGGTTGTACAGGAGAAGTAGCACTAGCTGGAACCTCAAAATTATAACCATGAGAAGTTGAAACATTATTAGCGGGATTTTCTGGATTATTTGTAGCGACAGTGGAAGTGTTTTCTTCACAGCTAATCCATGAACCCCAAGGAGTTAGCCCACCTGCACAGTTACGATAGGTTCCACTTAAAGAAGTAAAGTGTTTGATTAGCTTACGGTTAGGCCCGACAACCAGCGTTGTTGTACCACCTTTGCAAAGGGGGTCGTAGGGTCTTGGCCCGATGACTTGTGTACCCGAACCAGGGCTGAGTTCGTGGTTGCGAACTAAAATTACTGTGTTTCTTGGCCCACGGAAAGCCGCCATACCATCATGACCACCAGCAACTAAAGTGCCATCGTTCATGAGGTCGCCTGTTAGAGAAAAAGTTCGATATTGAAATCCGCTTGGTAAATTTAACAAGCCATTGGGATCTGGT